>CBDUSV010000003.1:0-33426 GCA_965369885.1 uncultured bacterium | reverse complement strand
AGGCGACCGACGCGGTGGCGGAACGGATGCGCCAGGCCCGGGCGGCGGAGTAGGGGGCTAGGCCTGGGGGTGGTGGACTAGGCCTCGGCCAGGATCTTGTCGCGCTCGGGATTGAAGCGGAAGCGCGGCTCGTGATCGAGATCACACCCGGTGATACGGATGACCCAGGCGCCTTCCGGATGGGCGGTGGAATGGATCAGTCCGGGCCCATATGCCTTGGCCTCGCCCGGGTTGATGCGGTAGGCGCTATCGACTTCCAGCTCGGCGTGGTCTTCGTCCTCGCCATTGACCCGGCGCCATTCGGTCATGTCGGTGAAGCCGGTGATATTGCCGTAGATCGCCCAGGATGAGCCGTGGCTGTGGGGCTTGCCGCCCTTGCCGACATTCTGGATATGGGCCAGCACGTAAGCGTCGCTATCGGTATCGTGATAGAGCACGCGCTTGCCCGGCGCCATGTCCTCGGAAAACGTCGCCTTGATGAAGTCCTGATTGACCAGCAACTGTTCGAGCTTGGCGCGGATCTGCTCGCGGCTCTCGTCGGTGGCGCCATTGCTCAGGAAGTCGTGGCAATCATTGCAGAATTGGTCGAGTGAATAGCTCATGGGTTCCTCCCCCGGGTAGTTGGCGCGGCCGTCGGCGCCGGATACATGACCCTTATCCTAGGCAACATCCAAGCCCCGGACAAGGTTGGCGAATGTGGGAAGCCGGGGCGGGGGCCTATTCAGCCGCGCCGGCGATCTCCTTGGCCGCCCGTTTGCGCTGATGGGGGTCGAGGAAACGCTTGCGCAGGCGGATGCTGTCGGGGGTAACCTCGACCAATTCATCATCCTGGATATAGGCGATGACTTGCTCCAGCGACATTTTGCGCGGCGTCGTCAGACGCACGGCCTCGTCGGTGCCCGACGCCCGGACGTTGGTCAGCTGTTTGGCCTTCATCGGGTTGACATTGATATCCTTGCCCCGGCTGTTCTCGCCGATGATCATGCCTTCATAGACCGGCACGCCGGCGTCGATGAACATGGCGCCACGGTCTTCCAGGTTCATCAGGGCATAGGGCACGCTTTTGCCGTTGGCGGTGGACACCAAAACACCGTTGCGCCGGTCATCGATGGGCCCGGCATAGGGGCCATATTCCCGGAACACCCGGTAGATGACGCCGGTGCCCCGGGTCTCGGTCATGAATTCACCGTGATATCCGATCAGCCCCCGGGATGGCGCGATGAAGCCGAGGCGGACCTTGCCGCCGCTGGATGGGCGCAATTCCTCCATCCGCCCCTTGCGCTTGGCGATGGCCTCGACCACGGCGCCGGAGAACTCTTCGTCGACATCGACCACCACGTCTTCATAGGGCTCCAGGGTCTTGCCGGTGTCCGGATCGGTGCGGGTGAGCACCTGGGGGCGGCTGATGGAAAGCTCGAAGCCCTCGCGGCGCATGGTTTCGATCAGCACCCCCATCTGCAGCTCACCCCGTCCCGAGACCTCGAAGGCGTCGCTTGTCTCGGCGTCACGGACACGGATGGCGACATTGCCCTCGGCCTCGGCCATCAGGCGCGCCCTGATCAGCCGCGAGGTCACCTTCTTGCCCGAGCGTCCGGCCAGGGGTGAATCGTTGATCGAAAAGATCATCGACAGGATCGGCGGGTCCACCGGCTCGGCGGGGATGCTGTCTTGGTTTTCAAGATCGCACAAGGTGTCGGACACGGTGGCCGCATCGAAGCCGGAGATGGCAACGATGTCGCCGGCATGGGCGTCTTCGACCGCGACGCGCGATATGCCCCGGAATGCCAGAACCTTGGTGATGCGGGTCTGCTCGATCTCCTCGCCATCGCGGTTGAGCGCCTTCACCGTCATGTTGGGCGCAACCGTACCGGACATAATCCGTCCGGTCAGAACCCGGCCGATATAGGGATCGTTTTCCAGCGTCGTCGCCAGCATCTTGAACGGGCCGTCATCGGCAACCGCCGGGGGTGGCACATAGGCGAGGATCTTATCGAACAAGGGGCGCATGTCGCCGCCGCTCGTTTCGGCATCCTCGCTGGCCCAGCCTACCTTGGCCGAGGCGAACAGGGTGGGGAAGTCCAGCTGTTCCTCAGTGGCGTCGAGGGCGGCGAACAGATCGAAGACCTGGTCATGGACCACGTGGGGCCGGGCGTCAGGCTTGTCCACCTTGTTGATGACGACGATGGGCTTCAATCCCAGCTTCAACGCCTTGGCGGTGACGAACTTGGTTTGCGGCATCGGGCCCTCGGCGGCATCGACCAGCAACAGCACGCCATCGACCATGCCGAGGATGCGTTCGACCTCGCCGCCGAAATCGGCATGGCCCGGGGTGTCGACGATGTTGATCCGCACACCGTCCCATTCCACCGACGCGCATTTGGACAGAATGGTGATGCCGCGTTCGCGTTCGAGCTCATTGGAATCCATGACCCGGTCCACCACCTGCTGGTTGGCGCGGAACTGGCCGCTCTGGCTCAGCAGCCTATCGACCAGGGTGGTCTTGCCGTGGTCGACATGGGCGATAATGGCGATATTGCGAATATTCAACTTCAGTCCTTTGGCCAAGGAGGGGCGATGGCCGATCTATATAGGGATTAACAGCGCCAAGACCAGCAAAGACATCGAAAATTTAACGAAGCCTTACCGCCGCCGTTTTCGTCAATGCTGGCGCGCGGCGACCACCAGGGCTTCGATGGTTGTCTCGCCCAAGGTGCGCGCGGCTTCCAGGCGGTGAAGGCCGGTGACCAGCACATAACGCTCCTTGCCCGGGTCCTCGCGCACCTGAATGGGGTTTTGCAGTCCTTCTTCCAGGATGCTCTCGGCCAGGGTCTCGACCTTTTCCGGCTCCAGGGTGGCCCGGTGCTTGGCGGGGACGTAGATATCGTCAAGCTTCACGGGGATCGGTTTCATCATGGCGTCTAGCTTACCCCATTAGCCGGCACCTTTGGCGGTTTCCATCGCCTGTTCGGCGGCGCTGATCAGGGCCTGGGCCTTGTTGCGGCTTTCCTGATATTCGGCCTCCGGGTCGGAATCGGCGACGATGCCGCCGCCGGCCTGGACATACATGGTTCCGTCCTTGACCAGGGCGGTGCGCAGCGCGATGCAGGTGTCCAACCCGCCATTGGCGGCGAAATAGCCGATGCAGCCGCCATAGATGCCGCGCCGGGAATGCTCCAGCTCGTCGATGATCTCCATCGCCCTGACCTTGGGCGCGCCGGAAACCGTGCCCGCCGGGAAGCCCGCCACCAGGGCCTCAAGGGCGCCGAGCTGGTCTTTGATCTCACCTTCCACGTTGGAGACGATATGCATGACGTGGGAATAGTATTCGATCACCATTTGCTCGGTGACCTTGACGGTGCCGGTCTTGGCGACCCGGCCGACATCGTTGCGGCCAAGATCCAACAGCATCAGATGCTCGGCCAGTTCCTTGGGGTCCGACAACAGATCGTCGGCCAGAAGCTTGTCCTCGGCGGCATCGGCGCCCCGGCGCCTTGTGCCGGCGATGGGGCGGATGGTGACGGCGCCGTCGCGCAGCCGCACCAGGATCTCGGGGCTCGATCCCACCACCGAGAAGCCGCCGAAATCGAGACAGAACAGAAACGGCGACGGGTTGAGGCGGCGCAATGAGCGGTAGAGGGCGAAGGGCGTCAGGGGGAAAGGCACCGCGAAGCGCTGCGACGGCACCACCTGGAGGACATCGCCGGCACGGATATAGGCCTTCGCAGCCTCCACCATGCCGTGGTACTGGGCGCGGCTGGTGTTGGATGTGACCTCCACGGCGCCATCAACGGTGGCGGACCCGGTCTGGCTGGGAAGCGGGCCCGCCAGCACGTCCAGGATGGCTTGAAGCCTCATCCGGGCCTGGTCATGGGCGCTCTCGGCATCGATGCCATTGGCGGGCCTGACCGGTGTGACGATGATCACCACGTCCTCGATATTGTCGAAGATGCAGATCACCGAGGGCCGCAGCATGATACCGTCGGGGATGGCGAGATCATCCGGGTTGTCGTCGGGCAGGCGCTCCATCAGGCGAACCATGTCGTAGCCCATATAGCCGAACAACCCCGCCGCCATGGGTGGCAGGCCCGAAGGGGTATCGATGCGGGTTTCCTCGATCAACCCGCCCAGGGACTCCAGCACGCCCTCGGGCGTAGGCTCGAAGGCGTCGGCGTCTTGCTCGGGATTGCGGTTGATCTCGGCCTTGCCGGCGTGACAGCGCCAGATCAGATCGGGTTTGAGGCCGATGAAGGAATAGCGTCCACGCACGGCGCCACCTTCGACGGATTCGAACAGGAAGATATTGTCGATGCCATGGCCCAGCTTGACCATGGCCGAAACCGGGGTTTCCAGATCGGCGACCAGCCGGGTCCAGACGATCTGTGCCGTGCCTGCCTCATACGCCCGGGAAAAGGACGAAAAGTCGGGCAGGCTTTCCATGATTAACGATCGGCCAGAAGCCGTGCTTCGATGGTCTTTTGGTTGATCTCGACCCCGAATTGCTCCCGGAGCGCGCCGGTAAACTGGCCCAACAGATCGGCGGCGAGACCGTTCTCGAGCGCTTTGCGCAACTCGTCCTTGGCTTTTTTGGCGCTGGCGTCCGCTCTCTTGATGTCCTTGAGCACGGCGACCACGAAACCGTCACCGGTTGGGGCCAGGCCGGCCTCGCCCGGCTTGAGGGAAAACAGCTTGGCGACAAGGGCAGGGGTCAGGCCATTGGTGGTGGCGCCGCCGCCGTTCCGCGTGAAGGAGGGCACCTTTTTGAGGGCAAGCTTCTCGGCCTTGGCGACGACTTCCAGGTTCTCGCCTCCCTTGATGCGGTCAAGAATCGCCTGGGCCCGCTTCGAAGCCACCTGGGCGCGGCGGTCCTGCTGCCAGGCCTTGATGACCTGATTGCGCACCTCGGTCAGGGGTTTCAATTCGGGTGGGATGATCTTGTTGACCCGGAGCAGGAAATAGCCGCCTTCGGTGCTCTCGGTCAGTTGGCTTTCCTGCAATTCCGGCGTCGACATCATTGTCCTGAGGAATCCGTCGCCACTAGGCAGCCCCTTGACCTTGACCCCCGACCGACCCCGTCCCCGGGCGTCGACGGCGTCAATCTTGACCGCCTTGAGGCTGTGCCGGCCAGCCGCCTCCTCGATGCTCGAGCCGCCGGCAAGGGCATCCTCGAAGCGGTTGGCGAGGCGATAAATAGCTTCGGTCGCGGACTCCACGGCGATGGACTTCTTCAATTGCGCCCGCACCTCATCGAAGCTTTTGACCCGTCCCTTTTTCGACCCCGACACCCGCACCAGATGCCAGCCGAGAGGGCTTTTGATCGGCTTGGTGATGCCGCCATTGGCCAGGGCGAAGGTGGGTTTGGCGGTTTCCGGGACCATCTCGGCCTGGATTTGCCAGCCTAGGGATACCACCGCCGCCGATTTTTCGCCCACGCTCGCGCCCACGGCGGCGAACTTCGCGCCTTCGCGCAGAAGATCGCTGGCGCGCTTCGCCGTCGCCTCTGTCTTGAACACGATCTGTTCAACCTTGCGGCGGCCGCGGATGGTGAACTCGCCTATTCTATCCTCATATTCCTTGCGCAGCTTGTCATCGGAAATCTCGACGTCTTCGGCAAGGATATTGGGATCGAGATTGACGAAGCTCACGGAGCGGAATTCCGGGGCCATGAAGTTGGCGGAATGGCTTTTGTGGAATGCGGCAATAGCGGCCTCGTCGGGCGCAGTGATGCCGGTCACCGAGGCGTTGGCCACCTTGACATATTCCGCCGAGCGCCGTTCGTTGCGGAAGTTGTAAAGCTGATTCAGCATCCGGGACGGCACCCCGGCATGGGCCGTGATCGCCGCGGTCAGGTAGGTCCGCGCCAAGCCCTGGCGTAGGGTGTTGACATAACCTTCTTCGTTCATGTCGTTGGATCTGATCACCTGCCTGAAGATCGTCGGGTCGAATTCACCGCGGCGGTTGCGGAACGAGGACTCCTGGTGGATTTCCTGGCGGATCAACTTGTCACTGACGGCAATGCCGAGATCGGCGCTGCCAAGGCTGTAGACGGCGCGATCGATGAGCCCGTAGAGCGCCCGGTCGAGGAGACCTATTTGCCGGGCCATCTCACGGTTGAGCCGACCGCCGAACATAGGCGCCATGCGGGTCATCTCGTCACGAAATAATTCGTTCAATTGGGAACTGACGATCTTGATGCTGCCGACCTTGGCCACCGTGGGATCGCGTTCGCCCAGGAAAATGTCATTGATTCCCCAGATCGCGAAGCTGGCGATCAAGAGCCCGAGTAGAATCTTGACCACCCAGGAACTGGCTTTTTGGCGGAGAGCTTGAAGCATCACGCTAAGTCTGTTGACCAAATGGTTGAAACAGGACCGGTGGTATCATACCCCGGAAGCGCGGCATCATAAAATCGGTCCGGTCTCGCTGCAACCGGAAATGCCCCTGACAACCGGAAATGATCGCCGTGGCCGGGGCAGGGGGATTTACCGGTATTGCCCCGCTGGCAATGAAATTAACCTTATGATACATAGGCCCGGCGTTCTCCGATACCCCGGCCAACAATGATTAACAGGTACAAACGATCATCATGAGCCCGCTAACCCGGCCGCTCATCGCCGGAAACTGGAAAATGAACGGCCAGGACGGCCAAGGCATCGCCCTTGCCGAAGCCCTTGCCAAGCGGGCCGGTACCCCGGAAATGCCTTGTGATCTCTTGGTTTGTCCTCCCGCGCCGTTGATTTGGCCCGTGGCGCGGATTCTGGCGGGGACCCCGATCGCCATTGGCGGCCAGGACTGCCACCCCGAACCCCATGGCGCCCACACCGGCGATGTCAGCGCCACCATGCTGCGCGACGCCGGCGCCAGCTATGCCATCGTCGGCCATTCGGAACGGCGCACCAACCACGGCGAAGGCGACAGCCTGGTGCGGGCCAAGGCCGTGGCCGCCCATGGCGCCGGGCTCAAGGCCATCATCTGCATCGGCGAGACCGGGGATGAGCGCGACGGCGGCCAGACCCTGGATGTGCTTGAGGGTCAATTGCAGGGCTCGGTGCCGGAAACCGCCACCGCCGCCGATAGCGTTGTCGCCTACGAGCCGGTATGGGCCATCGGCACCGGCCGCACCCCCAGCATTGATGAAATCAGCGAGGCCCATGCCCATATAAGAAAGACCCTAGGCGATGGCTTCCCCGGCGGCGCGGATATCCCCATTCTCTATGGCGGCTCGGTCAATCCGGCCAATGCCCGGGACATTCTTAAAGTTAACCAGGTGGGCGGCGCCCTGGTCGGCGGCGCCAGCCTCAAAGCGGACGATTTTTGGACGATTTGCGAAAGTTGCCGCTAGCGGAATGATTTAGATGAGGGTACAAGTCTGTAGCAATTTTCACCGCCGGGCACCACGCCACGGCCCCAGAAGTTAGCGCATGCAAACCATAGTTCTTCTTATCCATTTGTTCCTTGCCATCGGTCTCGTGATCTCTGTTCTGCTGCAACGCAGCGAGGGCGGGGCCTTGGGCATCGGCGGCGGCAGCGGCGGCGGCGGCATGGGCGGGCTGATGACCAGCCGTGGCAGCGCGAATTTTCTCACCAGGGTCACGGGCTGCATCGCCGGCTTGTTCATGGTGACCAGCCTGACCCTGGCCATCATGGCGAGCGGCACCACCAAGCCACGTTCGATCATCGACCAGGGTGCCACGCCGGCGCCTATCGAGGCCCCGGCCAAACCGGGCGAACCCGCGGCGCCGTTGGCGCGTTGATGGGGGCGGGTATTTTTGCTGAGGCGGCGCGATCGTTGGAACATCTGAAGCAATGACGCGATTTATATTTATCACCGGCGGGGTGGTCTCCTCCTTGGGCAAGGGGTTGGCCTCGGCAGCTCTGGGTGCGTTGTTGCAGGCCCGTGGCTTCAAGGTTCGCCTGCGCAAGCTCGATCCCTATCTCAATGTCGATCCCGGGACCATGTCGCCCTACCAGCACGGCGAGGTCTATGTCACCGACGACGGTGCCGAGACCGACCTTGATCTCGGCCATTACGAACGCTTCACCGGCGTGGTTTCGCGGCAAAGCGACAACGTCACCACCGGGCGCATCTATTCGACGGTGATCAACCGCGAACGCCACGGCGATTACCTCGGCGCCACCGTCCAGGTCATCCCCCACGTCACCGACGCCATCAAGGAATTCATCGGCGCCGATTGCGAGGATACCGACTTCCTGCTCTGCGAAATCGGCGGCACCGTCGGCGATATCGAGAGTCTGCCGTTCCTGGAAGCGATCAGGCAGTTTGGCAACGAGGTTGGCCGCGAAATGGCCATGTATGTGCATTTGACGTTGTTGCCCTATATCGCAACCGCCGGCGAGATCAAGACCAAGCCGACCCAGCATTCGGTCAAGGAGCTTTTGAGTGTTGGAATCCAGCCCGACGTTCTGTTGTGCCGGTGCGACCGCGAGATTCCGTACCCCGAACGGCGCAAGATCGCCCAGTTCTGCAATGTGCGCGAAGACGAGGTGATCCAGGCCCTGGATGTGGACACCATCTATCAGGTTCCCATCAGCTACCATGAACAGGGGCTCGACGACATGGTGTGCCGGCATTTCGGCTTGGATCAGGACAACCAGCCGGACCTCTCGGGCTGGGAAAAAATCGTCCATCGGGTTCGCGAACCGGAAGGCGAGGTCAAGATCGCCGTGGTCGGCAAGTACACCCACCTGTTGGATTCCTACAAATCCCTCAAGGAAGCCCTTATCCACGGCGGCATCGACAACAATGTCCGGGTCAATCTCGACTGGATCGAGTCCGAGGTCTTCGAATCCGAAGGCACGGTGCAGAAGCTGGAGGATGTCAACGGCATCCTGGTGCCCGGCGGTTTCGGAGAGCGTGGCGCCGAGGGCAAGATCGCCGCGGCGCAATTCGCCCGCGAACGCCAGGTGCCCTATTTCGGCATCTGCTTCGGTATGCAGATGGCGGTGATCGAGGTGGCGCGCAACCTCGCCGGCCTCAAGGACGCGGGATCGAGTGAGTTCAATGGCGCCAGCAAGCAACCGGTGGTCGGGCTTCTCACCGAATGGATGCGCGGCGATGCGGTGGAACGGCGCAGCTCCGAGGACAATCTCGGCGGCACCATGCGGCTCGGCGCCTATGAATGTAAGCTCAGGCCCGACACCCAGGTCCGTGAAATCTACGGCTGCGACGAAATCAGCGAGCGCCACCGCCACCGCTATGAAGTCAACATCAACTACCAGGACCAATTGGAAGCGGCGGGCATGATTTTCTCGGGTCTTTCCCCCGACAATGAGTTGCCTGAGATCATCGAAATTCCGTCCCACCCCTGGTTCATTGGCGTCCAGTTCCATCCCGAGCTGAAATCCCGGCCGTTCGAACCCCATCCGCTGTTTTCCTCCTTCGTCCAGGCCGCCATCGAACAGTCACGCCTGGTGTAATCGGAGACGGTGGCATGACCGCACCGACTTGCCATCACGTTGCCGTCGGCGATGTCACCTTCGGCAATGATTTGCCCCTGGTACTGATCGCCGGGCCGTGCCAGATGGAAAGCCGGGCCCATGCCCTGGAGATGGCGTCGGCGCTTGTCGAGATGGCCAAGGATCTGGGTATCGGGCTGGTCTACAAGACCTCATTCGACAAGGCCAACCGCACCTCCCATGAAACCCCGCGCGGCATTGGCCTCGAGGACTCGCTGCCCATTTTCGAGGAAATTCGCGAGACCCATGGCTGTCCCACCCTGACCGACGTGCACACCGCCGAGCAATGCGCCGAGGCCGCTATCGCCGTCGATGTGCTCCAGATCCCGGCGTTCCTGTGCCGCCAGACCGATCTTCTGACCGCCGCCGGGGAAACCGGCCGGGCCATCCATATCAAGAAGGGCCAGTTCCTCGCGCCCCGGGACATGGCCAATGTCGCCGCCAAGATCACCGCGACCGGCAATGATCGGGTGTTGCTGTGTGAACGCGGCACCAGCTTCGGCTACAACACCCTGATATCAGATTTCCGCGCCTTGCCGGTGTTGCGCGCCACCGGGCACCCGGTGGTGTTCGACGCCACCCATTCGGTACAGCAGCCGGGAGGCCAGGGCACCTCTTCCGGCGGCGAGCGTGAATATGTGCCGGTGCTGGCGCGCGCCGCGGTCGCGGTCGGCGTCGCCGCGGTGTTCCTGGAGACCCATCAGGACCCGGACCATGCGCCCTCCGACGGCCCCAACATGATCGCCCTCAAGAACCTGCCCGCCATTGTCGGCGACTTGATCGAATTCGACCGGCTGGCCAAGGCACGCCCGGTATTGTGAATACGGCGCCCAGAAACAGGGCGTACATTGTTTTGGCCTGGGTTTTGACAGGGGTTTTGGCCCTGGCGTTTGTCTGGCCGGTGGCGGGCCAGACCACCAAGACGCCCGCCGATGACCCCATGCCCGCCAATAATGCCTTGAAAGTGGCTTCCGCCGCCGGTGTCTATATCGGCATGATGGAGAACTGCAAGGCCGACACCTTGGCCATCCGCGCCCATTACCGGGCCCGTATCACCAAGGCGGCCGGCGGCGACCGCGCCAAGGCCCTGGCCCTGTTCGAGGGAACCATCCGCCGCACCGCCACCGAGGCGGCGAAGCGTCACGTTCCCGGGGCCTGCGAGAAGACCCGCGCCGCCCACTGGACCGAGTTCCAAAAGGTCATCGATGGCCTGCTCGACGGCAAGTGGCGATTCTGAGCCGGTTGCGCTGACATATCATCGCTTAAAACTTGCGTTTTCCCCCGGGGAGAGGGCACGGGAGGGGAGGCTTGCTATTGTGCCCCGGTGGCATTATCTGTTGCCTCCCAATCCGCAGCCGGCGCCGGAGCAACCATGACCGCGATCACCGACATCCACGCCCGCGAGATTCTGGATTCCCGGGGCAACCCCACAATCGAGGCCGATGTCGAACTCGAGACTGGGGTGATGGGCCGCGCCGCCGTGCCGTCCGGGGCCTCGACCGGGGCCCATGAAGCCGTCGAACTTCGCGATGGCGACAAGACGCGCTATGGCGGCAAGGGCGTGCGCGATGCGGTCGACGCGGTCAATGGCGAGATCTTCGATGCACTCTCGGGCATGGAGGCCGAGGACCAGGCGTCCATCGACATGGCCATGATCGAACTCGACGGCACTCCCAACAAAGGCCGCCTCGGCGCCAATGCGATCCTCGGCGTCAGCCTGGCGGTGGCCAAGGCGGCGGCGGCGGAATCCGGCCTGCCGTTGTTCTCCTATCTCGGTGGCGCCGGGGCGCGGACCCTGCCGGTACCGATGATGAACATCATCAATGGCGGCGCCCATGCCGACAACGCCGTCGACATTCAGGAATTCATGATCATGCCGGTGGCGGCGTCCGGCATCGCCGAGGCGGTGCGCATGGGCGCGGAAGTATTTCATGCCTTGCGCGCCCGGCTGGCCGACGCCGGCCACAACACCAATGTCGGCGACGAAGGCGGCTTCGCCCCTGATCTCAAAAGCACCGACGAGGCCTTGGGTTTCGTCATGGCGGCGATCGAGGCGGCGGGTTACGCGCCGGGTGATGACATCGTCCTCGCCCTCGATCCCGCCTCCACGGAATTCTTCAAGGATGGCAAATATGAATTGGCCGGCGAGGGCAAGAGCCTGGATAGCGACGGCATGGTCGAATATTACCGCGACCTGGTGGACCGCTACCCGATCCTGTCCATCGAGGACGGCATGGCCGAAGACGATTGGGACGGCTGGGCGGCCTTGACCGCCGAGCTCGGCGGGCGCGTGCAAATCGTCGGCGATGATCTGTTCGTCACCAACTCCGAGCGTCTTGGCCGTGGCATCCGAGACGGCGTGGCCAATGCCATCCTGATCAAGCTCAACCAGATCGGCACCCTGTCGGAAACCCTGGAGACCGTTGAGCTTGCTCACAAATCCGGCTATCGCGCCGTCATCTCCCACCGCTCCGGCGAGACCGAGGACGCCACCATCGCCGATCTCGCCGTGGCCACCAATTGTGGTCAGATCAAGACCGGTTCGCTGTCGCGCTCGGACCGTTTGGCCAAGTACAATCAACTGATCCGCATTGAGGAAAGCCTGGGCGCGGCGGCGCGATACGGCGGCCGCGCGGCGTTGCGCGCGCCATAAAAAAGCGGCCGACCGCATCCGGGACTGACAATAAATTCATGATTTCATAAAATTTTTTTGTTGACGCCCACGAATCAGGTGTGATTCCATCCGCCCATGTTGTTGCTCCATGAAGTCCGCAAGCGCGCCCGGCACATTGCCGCGCCCGTGTTGGGGGCGAGTATCTTTCTCTATTTTGCCTATCACGCCATCCAGGGAGACCGTGGCATCATCGCCTGGCTGTGGCTGAGCCAGCAGGTCGAGGAAGCGGTGGTGACGGCAAAAACAATCTCCGCCGAGCGCATCGTCCTGGAACGCCGCACCAACTCTCTCGGCGCCGGGAAACTGGATCTCGACCTGTTGGATGAACGGGTACGGGTCACGTTGGGTTATGCCCATCCCGACGACGTCGTCATCTTCAAAAAGACCCCATAGAATATGCGGTGATTGGGGTATTGGCGGCCGTTGCTGCGGCAATTTATTGTCAGGCAAATGCCGCAGGGGTAATGAAATTGCGCCGATCAAGAAAAATTGAATTCATTCGTGCGAATTTTATTGGACCCTTGCGCCCGGATAGTGGACAAAACATTCTTTGAAAAGACTTTTGCCGCCATGGGCTCACTTTTCATGAGGTCAAAGCGGCGCAAAAGGGTGATATTTGCAGTGGGATTTTAACCCTGGCAAAGTTAATATCCGTTCTTAGGTCATGGTAAAGATTTCTGTTTATGGCTTCTGATCCGGTATGAAATGGCTTGGCGCATCACCATCCGCGAATGCGCCGCGAAGGAGATTCCCACATGACAAAGAGGCGGACCATCACGGTTGACGGCAACGAGGGCGTTGCGTCGGTCGCCTTCCGCACAAGCGAAGTCATTGGCATTTACCCCATCACCCCTTCGGCGGTGATGGGCGAGCTGGCGGAAGAATGGTCGGTCCAGGGCAAGGAGAACCTTTGGGGTTCCATCCCTGAGATCATCGAGATGCAATCCGAGGCCGGCGCCATAGGGACGGTCCATGGCGCGCTGCAGAGCGGGGCGCTGTCGACCACATTCACCGCGTCCCAGGGCCTGCTTCTGATGATCCCCAATCTGTACAAGATCGCGGGTGAGCTGACCTCTTTCTGCATGCATGTGTCCGCCCGCACGGTGGCGACCCATGCGCTTTCCATTTTCGGCGACCAGTCCGACGTGATGGCGGTGCGCCAGACCGGCATGGCCCTGCTGGCATCGGGTTCGCCCCAGGAAGCCCAGGACATGGCCTGTATCGGCCACGCGGCGACATTGAAGTCGCGGGTTCCCTTCATCCATTTCTTCGATGGCTTCCGCACCTCCCACCAGGTCGATAAGTTCCTTGAGCTCTCAGACGACGAACTCAGGGAGATGATCGACGAGGATCTGGTCGCCGCCCACCGCGACCGCGCGCTGACACCGGATAACCCGGTGCTGCGGGGCTCGTCACAGAATCCGGATACCTTCTTCCAGATGCAGGAAGCGCGGAACCCCTATTACCTTTCTTGCCCCGAGATCGTCCAACAGACCATGGACCACTTCGCCACGGTGACGGGACGGCAATACAAGCTGTTCGACTATATCGGCGATCCCGATGCCGAGAAGATCATCATCATCATCGGCTCCGGCAGCGAAACCGTGCATGAGGTGGTGGACTATTTGAACGCCCGTGGAGAGAAGCTGGGCGTGATCAAGGTTCATCTCTACCGCCCGTTCTCGCTCGACCATTTCATCGCCACTTTACCGGTCACGGTCAAGGCCATCGGGGTGCTCGACCGCACCAAGGAACACGGCTCATTGGGTGAGCCGCTTTATCTCGACGTGGTGACGGCGCTGTCCCAGGCCAAGGCCGCGGGCCTCAGGCCCTCGGCGGCGGACCCGGTGGTTGTCGGTGGACGTTATGGGCTGTCGTCGAAGGAATTCACGCCGGGCATGGTCAAGGGGGTGTTCGACGAGCTCGACAAGGAAAAACCCAGGCACAGTTTTACCGTCGGCATCGTCGACGACGTCACCCATCTGTCCCTCGATTACGACGAAAGCTTCAACACCGAGGGCGAGAACGTCAAGCGCGGCGTGTTCTTCGGGCTGGGCTCCGACGGCACCGTCGGCGCCAACAAGAACTCCATCAAGATCATCTCCGAGACCACGGACAATCACGCCCAGGGTTACTTCGTTTACGATTCCAAGAAGGCGGGGTCGATGACGACCTCGCATCTGCGCTTCAGCCCCGATCCGATCCAGTCACCATATCTGATCGACAAGGCCGAATTCGTCGCCTGCCACCAGTGGAACTTTATCAGCCAGATCGATGTGCTGTCGCGGGCCGCCAAGGGGGCGACGTTCCTTTTGAATTCGGCCTATGGCAATGACAAGGTGTGGGACAATCTGCCGAGTTCGGTGCAGCAGGAAATCATCGATCTGGATCTCAAATTCTTCGTCATCGATGCCAACAAGGTGGCCGCCGATACCGGCATGGGCCATCGCATCAACACCATCATGCAGACCTGCTACTTCGCCATCTCCGGCGTGTTGCCCAAGGACCAGGCCATCACCGAGATCAAGGCCGCGATCAAGAAGACCTATGGCAGCAAGGGCTCCAAGATCGTGGAAATGAATTACGCCGCCGTCGATCAGGCCCTCGGCCATCTCCAGGAAGTCGAGGTGCCGGCCAAGGTCTCGGCCGAATTCGACGTGCCGCCCATCGTGCCCGATGAGGCCCCCGATTTCGTCAAGCGGGTCACCGCCATGATGCTGGAAGGCAAGGGCGATCTGTTGCCGGTGAGCGCCTTGCCGGTGGATGGCACCTGGCCCATGGGGACGACGAAATGGGAGAAGCGCGGCTTGGCCACGGAAATCCCGACCTGGATCCCGGAGCTGTGCATCCAGTGCAACAAGTGCGCCCTGGTCTGCCCCCACGCCGCCATCCGGGTCAAGGCCTATGACCCGGCCGAGCTTGAAACCGCGCCTGAGGGTTTCCTGTCGATGAACTACAAGGCCAAGGAATTCGGCGAGGCCGCCTACACGGTCCAGGTCGCGCCGGAGGACTGCACCGGTTGCAACCTGTGTGTGAAGGTCTGCCCCGGCAAGGACAAGGAAAACCCCGAGCGGCTGTCACTGGTGATGAAGCCGCCGGCGCCCCTGGTCGAGGCCGAGCGCAAGAATTGGGACTTCTTCTTGGACCTGCCCGATCCTGACCGCACCAAGTTACGCCCCAACGTCAAGATGTCCCAGTTCGGCGAGCCCCTGTTCGAATTCTCAGGCGCGTGCTCGGGCTGTGGTGAGACCCCCTATATCAAACTGATCACCCAGCTTTACGGCGACCGCACCCTGATCGCCAACGCCACCGGATGTTCGTCGATCTATGGCGGCAACCTGCCGGCGACGCCTTACACCACCAATGAAGATGGCCGTGGCCCGGCCTGGGCCAATTCGCTGTTCGAGGACAATGCGGAATTCGGCCTCGGCTTCCGGCTGGCGCTGGACAAGCATAAGGAACAGGCGCGCAAGCGGTTGACCGGCCTTGCCTCCGAAATCGGCGAGACCCTGGTCGAGGAAATCCTCAGCGCCCCCCAGGATGACGAAACCCAGATCGCGGCCCAGCGTGCCCGCGTCGTGGCCCTGCGCGGCAAGCTTGCCGGCATCGATAGCCCCGAGGCCAAGGCCCTCAGTCAATATGCCGACTATCTGGTCAAGAAGGACGTCTGGATCATCGGCGGTGACGGCTGGGCCTATGATATCGGCTTCGGCGGCCTCGATCACATCCTGGCCTCGGGCCATGACGTCAATATCCTGGTCATGGACACGGAAGTCTATTCCAACACCGGCGGCCAGCAATCCAAGGCCACGCCTCTCGGCGCCGCCGCCAAGTTCGTCAGCGGCGGCAAGACCACGCCGAAGAAGGATCTGGGCTTCATGGCGATCACTTACGGCCATGTTTATGTCGCCTCGGTCGCCTTCGGCGCCAGCGACGCCCAACTGGTCCGGGCGATCCAGGAGGCCACGGCCTACAAGGGCACGTCACTGATTCTCGCCAATTCCCCGTGTATCGAGCATGGCTATGACCTGGCCAATGAGCTTGACCAGATGCAATTGGCGGTCGATAGCGGCTATTGGATGCTCTACCGCTATGATCCCAGGCGAATCGGCACCGACAAAAACCCATTGCAGCTTGATTGCAAGCCGCCCTCTATTCCCCTGGAAGATTACCTGCGCAACGAAAATCGCTTCATCCAGGTCCAGCGCCGCGATCCAGAGCTGTTCAAGCAGCTTGTCGCCAAAGCCGAGGACGAACTCAAACGCCGGCGCGCGGTCTATGAGAAGCTGGCCGAGCTCAGCTTCCCGTCGGACAGCGTGATCGAAGCCGCAGCGGCGGCGAATCAAGCCGCGGCCGAGTAGTCCCCAACGGTCCCCGGACAATCGATCTTGGCCAAGATAGAAAATATTCGGCCTGAACCCCATACATTGCGAAAGCCGCCCTGGATAAGGGTCAAGGCACCGGGGACCCGCGCCTATCAAGACACAAGGGCGGTGATGCGCCGAAACAACCTCAACACGGTTTGCGAAGAGGCGGCATGTCCCAATATCGGCGAATGCTGGGCCCAGCGCCATGCCACCGTGATGATTCTCGGCAGCGTCTGCACCCGGGCCTGCGCCTTCTGCAATGTCGCCACCGGCCGGGGTGACCCGCTTGATCGCCATGAGCCGGATCACGTCGCCCGGGCGGTGGCGGAATTGGGCCTTGCCCATGTGGTCATCACCTCGGTCGACCGCGACGATCTTGATGATGGCGGCGCCGGGCAGTTCGTGCGATGCATTCAGCGCATCCGCGAGGCCGCGCCCAACACCACCATCGAAGTCCTGACCCCGGATTTCCTGCGCAAGCCGGGCGCCGTCGAGGCAGTGGTCGAGGCCCGCCCCGATGTCTATAACCACAATCTGGAGACCGTGCCGCGGCTTTACCCGCTTATCAGGCCCGGCGCGCGGTACTATCATTCGCTACGCCTTCTGGATCAGATCAAATCCCTCGATGCCACCGTTTTCACCAAATCGGGCATCATGGTCGGGTTCGGTGAGGACAAGACCGAGGTTCACCAGGTGATGGATGATTTGCGCAGCGCCGAAGTCGATTTCCTCACCATCGGCCAGTATCTGCGTCCGACCACGCGCCACATCGCGGTTGAGCGTTATGTCACGCCCGAGGAATTCACCGCTTACCAAACAACGGCAATGGGGAAGGGGTTCGGTATGGTTTCGTCCTCGCCCTTGACCCGGTCCTCCTATCATGCGGGCGAGGATTTCGCGGCCCTTCGCCGTGCCCGCGATGCCAAATTGGGAACCTCCCGATAAGCCAATGCCGATCCACGCCGAGAAACGAATTCTTCCCTACAGCGCCCGCCAGCTTTTCGATCTTGTCGCCGATGTCGAGAAGTATCCGGAGTTCCTGCCGTGGTGCGTCGGCGCCCGGCTTTTGCGCCAGGACGGCAACGTCCTTCGATGGCAAATGAAGGTCGGTTTCAAGATGTTCCGCGAAAGTTTTACCTCGGAGGTGACGCTTGCCCCCCCGGACGGCCATGTGGAAACCGGAGGGGAGGGGCTAGCGCCAGGTGCCGGGCGCATCGATGTGGTCTATATCGACGGGCCGTTGCGTCATTTGCGGAACCGTTGGCTGTTCCTGCCTGCGGAGGGTGGCGCCGAGATCGATTTCCATGTCGATTTCGAATTCCGCTCCCGGCTTCTGGAGCACCTCATCGGCACATTGTTCAATGAAGCGGTGCGGCACATGGTGAGGGCCTTCGAGACCCGGGCCAGGGTCATCTATGGCCCCCCCGGCGGCGATGCTTCATCACCGGAATTGGCGTCATAAATTACCCAGGCGGCTTCGGCGCCAGAATGAAGATATGGGTGGCACTTCCCAATAGAGCCGCCAAACACCGCCGGAGTCCCATCGGCAACCATTCCCCCATCAGTGAGTGGCCGGTATAGAACAGCCGCGATGGCTGGGCCTGGCTAACCTTCCAGCCGGTGCCCTGAAACAATTTGATCCAACGCCTCCGGCTGAAGCGGAGGATTTCGCCCATAGCATTGCCAACTTCGCCGTGACGTCCCGGCAGCAACACCCGCCATATCAGCACGCCAAGCAGGGATTGTCCGTGTTCATTGGTGCCGCCCCCGGAAGCGCCGCGGGGATCCCCACGGGCTAGACGCCGCCAGATATTCTTCGGAAGTGCCGGGTAATGGGCAAACGACGTCCAAATCCGCCAGCTTGCCGACGGCACCACGTGAACCGCGACGCCGCCGGGTTTCAGAACGCGGCGGATTTCGGATTGGAAGGCGATGATGTGGGCAATGTGCTCAAGCACGTTGGAGGAAAACACCATATCGAAACTGCCGTCGGGGTAAGGGATATGCTCACCGTCATATTCCGTGACCGGGAAAAGTCGTGAGCCGGCATGGGGGGCGCCGGGAATATCAATCGCCGTCACCTCGGCGATCTCGGCCAGCCGGGCGGCGAGAAAGCCGTCGCCGGCGCCGATTTCCAGCACCGTCTTGCCATCGAACCCGACCATACCCCCGACCATGCCAAGGACGGTGGCAAGCTCATGGGCGCGAAGGACATGGACATGTTCCATATCCTTGGACGGTGGGTTCTGCGCCATGGAATGCTATGCCGTCTGGCGCGTCAGGATATCGATCGCCGCCGTCACCGCGGCCAGGCGCACTTCACCGCGGTTGCCTGAGAACACGTGCCGTTCATGGATGGTATCGCCGCCACGCCGGCAAGACGCCATATGGACAAGGCCGAGGGGCTTGGCCGGCGTCCCACCGCCGGGACCGGCGATGCCGGTGATGGAGACGCTGAGATCCACATTGACACGGGAAAGCACGCCTTCGGCCATGGCCCGGGCGACCTCTTCGCTGACGGCGCCGGGATCGCGTATCAAGGCTTCGGGAACGCCAAGTAGATCGACCTTAGCGGTATTGGTGTAGGTGACGAAGCCACGCTCGAACACATCGGAGGAACCGGGAACTTCGGTCAGGCACGCCGCCAGCAAGCCACCGGTGCAGGATTCCGCGGTTCCGATCATCAATCCGCCATCCCGGCAGGCCTCGATCAGGGCTTTGGTTTGATCAATTAGATTCTTAGGAAACACGACTTACCCATTCAAAGAAAGTAGGAAATTACCAACAGGATAGCGCCGGCATAAACTCCGGCAAAGATATCATCCAAGACCATGCCGAGGCCGCCCGCGACATTGCGGTCGGCCCAATTGACCGGCCAGGGCTTGGCAATGTCGATCAAGCGGAACAACGCGAAAGCAGCCCCATAGATCACCACATTGGCCGGCATCACGGCAAGGGCGATGGCGAGGGCGAGAATCTGGCCGGCCACTTCGTCGATGACGAATTCACCCGGGTCGTGGCTCTCGGTGGTGGCGATGAAAAGACCGCCCACCCACCAGGCCAGGGCGAACGCCACGCCAGCCGCCGCCATGAGCCCGGCACTGCCGAAATATGTATGGACCAGCCACACCACCGGCAATGCGGCGATCGAACCCCAGGTGCCCGGGGCCAGGGGGAGCAGACCCACCCCGAACCAGGTGCCAAGCACAAAGGCCGGATGCCACCATGCCAGCCGTGCCGGTCCGCTTGGCTTGGGGTCCGCGCTCACGGCTCTTGCGGGAACCTTACGGTCGCCATCGCCTGGCTGGCGATGCCTTCACCGCGGCCAAGGAACCCGAGCTTTTCCGTGGTTGTCGCCTTGATCGAAACCTGTGCGACCGAGATCCCCAAGAGGCCCGCCACATGGGCGCGCATGACTTCGCGGTGGGGGGCGATCTTCGGGGTTTCGCAGATCAAGGTGATGTCCACATGGACGATGGCGCCGCCGCGGCGGTGGATCAGGTCCACCGCATGGCGGACGAAAATATCCGACGATGCGCCGCGCCACTGGGGATCGGTTGGCGGGAAATGGCTGCCAAGATCACCTTCGGCCGAGGCGCCGAGCAAGGCATCGGTCAGGGCGTGGAGCCCGACATCTGCGTCGGAGTGGCCGACCAGGGGCGCGTCATGATCCAGCGCCACGCCGCACAGCATAACCTGGTGCCCGGCCCCGCCAGCGCCGAACGAATGGACATCGATGCCGGAGCCGGTGCGCACGTCCCCGGCCATGGCGCCGAGCAGGCTTTGGGCGCGTTTCATATCCTGGGGCGTGGTCAATTTGATATTGTCCTCGTTTCCCGGCACCAGCGCGACTTCGAGGCCGGCATCCCGGGCAATGGCGGCATCATCGGTGAATTCCGCCCCCGGTTTTAGAGCGGCGGCGCGGTGGGCGGCAAGGATGGCGTCATAATGGAAGCCTTGCGGGGTCTGCGCCCGCCACACATCGGTGCGATCGACCGCTTCCACCAGGCGCCCATCGGCGCCGCGATTGAGGCTGTCGGTGACCGGCACCGCGGCGATGGCGCCGGGGCAATCCTTCAGCCCATCGATCACGCCATCGACGGTGGCGGCATCGATCAGGGGGCGGGCGGCATCGTGGATCAACACCTGCGACGGCGCCAGGGATTCCAGGCTTTCAAGGCCAAGGCGAACCGAATCCTGGCGTCTGGCGCCGCCATTCACCGGCTCCAGCACATCCAACCCGGACACCGCCGCGTCGTAAAGGTCGCGGTCGATGGGATTGATCACCACCCGCACCGGCCCACAGCGCGGATGTCCGGCAAAGGCGCCGACACTGTGACGCAGCACAGGAACACCGGCCAGCGGCAGATATTGTTTCGGAACCTCGTCGGCGAACCGTGTCCCACGTCCGGCGGCGACGATCAGAACGGCGCAATCACTCATTGACGATCCTCAAAGGCGCCAGATAACAGACGTGGCCCTGGCCAACGGTTGTGTGAAGCCTGATCAAGGGTAGCGGCCCACCGGGCCATCGGCAATCCAAACTTCGCGTGTGTGTTTCATGCAGCGGAAAGGGCCATTGGGTGGCGGCCCATCGGTGTTATAGTTCCGGCCCATGGCATTTGAATGGATATACAGCCTGTCCGCCCTGGCGGCCTTGTTGCCGGTGGCCCTTTTGCCGGTGGTCCGCGGCGAGAATTTCCACGGACGCGGCGTGGTTTTTTGGGCCGCCATCGCGGTCGCAGGGGCGGGCCCCTTGAGCTGGAGTTACGTTCAACTGACCGGGGGCTGGAGCACCGGATTGTCGATGACCCTGTGGCTGACCATCGCCGCCAGCATCCTGGTTTTCGCCGTGGTCGCGGCCTCGACCCGTCACGGATTCCGCCTGACGGTGCTGTTGGCGCCTTATCTGTTGCTGTTGGGACTGCTCGCCACCTTTTGGGCCCATGCCCCGGAACGGCCGCTGGCGGCGCTGGCGCCCGGGGTGTGGCTCGGCTTCCATATCGGGGTCTCGGTTCTGACCTACGCCTTGATCACGGTGGCGGCCATCGCCGGCCTTGCCGTGGCGCTGCAGGAACGGGCCTTGAAGGCCAAGCATCCCACCGGCCTTAGCCATAAGTTGCCGTCGGTGGCCGATGGCGAGGCGCTCCAGGTCGGCCTGCTTGGGGCCTCGTTCCTGGTGCTGGGCGCCGTCATCCTCTCAGGCATGGCCAATCAATATTTCCAGTCGGGCGCGGTGTTGGTGTTCAACCACAAGACCCTGTTCACGCTCGCGGCCTTTGCCGTCATCAGTGCGCTGTTGGTTGTCCATTACCGCTTCGGCATCGGCGGCCGGCGCGTGGCGCGCTATGTGCTGTTGGCCTATCTGTTGCTGACCATCGGCTATCCCGGGGTCAAGCTGATCACCGACGTGGTGATCGGCTGAGCGGGTGATGGTCTGACTGGGCGGGCGCCGCCAGCCTCAATTTCCAGCACCTATTTTCCAGGTCCAATTCGATTGAAAAGACCGGGGCCGTGGGCTAAGATTGCCCAACATTTCATCAAAATAGCTTACTTGCCTAAAATATGGCCATTGAACTCGGCTCCATCAGCCTGAAGGACCCCGTGATCCTCGCCCCTATGTCGGGGGTGAGCGATCTGCCGTTCCGCCGCCTGGTCAAGGGCCTGGGCGCCGGATTGGTGGTGTCGGAGATGATCGCCAGCCAGGCCATGATCCGCGAGACCCGGCGCACTCTCAAGATGGCCGACAACTGCGCCGAGGAATTCCCCATGGCGGTGCAGCTGGCCGGCTGTGAGCCTGAAATCGTCGCCGAGGCGGCAAAACTCAGCGCCGAGCGTGGCGCCGCCATCATCGACATCAACATGGGCTGTCCGGTGAAGAAGATCGTCAGTAAGGAGGCGGGCTCTGCCCTGATGCGCGACGAGGCCTTGGCGGGACGCATCCTCGAGGCCGCGGTCAAGGCGGTGGATCTGCCGGTGACCCTGAAGATGCGTTTGGGCTGGGATGACCGTCACCTCAACGCGCCCACGATCGCCAGGATCGCGGAACAGAGCGGTATCAAGATGATCACGGTGCATGGCCGCACCCGCTGCCAGTTCTACAAGGGCGCCTCGGACTGGAAGGCCATCCGCCGGGTCAAGCAGGCGGTTTCGATCCCGGTGATCGGCAATGGCGACGTCACCAGTTTGGATGATGCCAAGGAGATGATGGACCAGTCCGGCGCCGATGGCGTCATGATCGGGCGCGGTGCCTGCGGACGGCCGTGGTTCCCGGGCCAGGTCATGCATTATCTGCGAACCGGCGAGCGTAAGGCCGACCCATCGCTGGCTGAACAGCTTGAAATCCTGCTCCGCCATTTCGACCATATGCTGAGCCATTACGGCACCACCGGTGGCGTGCGCATGGCCCGCAAGCATCTTGGCTGGTATAGCGCCGGGCTTCACGGTTCGGCCGCGTTCCGCAACGCCGTGTTCAAGCTGGCCGACGCCACCAGCGTGCGGAACATGGTCCGCGCCTTCTACCAACCCCTGATTGCCGCTGATGCTGAAACCGGGGTGAGGGCGGTGGCATGACCACGGACGCGGCAGCTCCCGCCCTTGGCGGCGACGCAACCAATGAGAGGGCTTCGGAAGCCATTCTCAATTCACTGGTCGACCCAGTCATGGTGGTTGGCGCCGAAGGCATCATCGATTTCGTCAATTCGGCCGCCGAGCAGTTTTTCCACAACAGCTCCCAGCAAATCTGCAACCACCCCCTCGACAGACTGATTCCCGCCGACAGCCCGATCATGTCCCTGGTCAACCAGGTGCGCCAGAGCGGCATCAGCGTTTCCGAATATGGTATTTCCCTGCAGACCCCAAGGATCGGTCCCCATTTGCTCAACATCCAGGTCGCGCCCTTGAGCGAACGTACGGGCGGCGTGGTGATTTCCTTCGCCGAACGTTCAATCGCCCACAAGATCGACCACTCCTTGGTGCATCGCAACGCCGCCCGTTCGGTCACCGCCATGGCCGCCATGCTGGCCCATGAGGTCAAGAACCCGCTTTCGGGAATCCGCGGCGCCGCCCAACTTCTCGAGCGCAACCTGGATAGCAATGATCGCGGCCTGACCAATCTGATTTGCGAGGAGACCGACCGCATTTGCGCACTGGTCGACCGCATGGAGATTTTTTCCAACGACCCCAGCATCGAACGCACGCCGGTCAACATCCACCAAGTGCTCGAACATGTGCGCCGCCTTGCCCAGAACGGCTTCGGCCGCAATGTCAGCTTCATCGAACGTTACGATCCCTCGCTACCCCCGGTTCTCGGCAACCGTGACCAGTTGATCCAGGTGTTCCTCAACCTGATCAAGAATGCCGCCGAGGCGGTGCCCGACAATGGCGGTGAAATTGTCCTCTCCACGGCCTTCCAGCATGGCGTGCGCCTTGCCGTTCCCGGCAGCGATGTCCGCACCCGGCTGCCCCTGGTGGCCAGCGTGCAGGACAATGGCGAGGGCATCCCGGAGGATCTCAGGCCCCATCTGTTCGATCCCTTCGTGACCACCAAGGTCAATGGCAGCGGCTTGGGCCTGGCCCTGGTTGCCAAGATCGTCGGTGATTTCGGCGGCGTCATCGAATTCGACAGTCAACCGCGGCGCACCATGTTCCGTGTGTTCCTGCCGGTTTTGGAAAGCGTGGAGACATCTTGATGGAAGACTCGACCATTCTCATTGCCGACGACGACCAGGCCATCCGCACGGTCCTGAGCCAAGCCCTGGCGCGGGAGGGATACCGGGTTCGCACCACCGGAAATGCCGCGACGCTGTGGCGCTGGGTTGCCGATGGTGAAGGGGACTTGGTGATTACCGACGTGATCTTGCCCGACGAAAACGGGCTCGACCTCATACCGCGCATCCGCAAGAACCGGCCGGAACTCAGAATCATCGCCATGAGCGCCCAGAACACCATGTTGACCGCGGTGAGGGCGGCACAACGCGGCGCCTTCGAATATTTGCCGAAACCCTTCGACCTCAATGACCTGGTCAATGTGGTCGAGCGCGCCCTGGCGACGCCGACAGGAAATGACACCGGCCCCGATGCTGCCCAGGACGGTGAGGAGAAGCTGCCCCTGATCGGACGCTCGCCGGCCATGCAGGAGATTTACCGGACCCTGGCACGGCTCATCAACACCGAGCTCAGCGTCATGATCAGCGGCGAATCCGGAACCGGCAAGGAGTTGGTGGCCCGGGCGCTTCACGATTTCGGCCAGCGCCGCAAGGGCCCCTTTGTCGCCATCAACATGGCGGCGGTGCCCCGTGAGCTGATCGAAAGCGAATTGTTCGGTCACGAGCGCGGCTCGTTCACCGGCGCCACCCATCGCCAACTTGGCCGCTTCGAGCAGGCCGAAGGTGGCACCCTGTTCCTCGACGAAATCGGCGATATGCCGATCGAGGCCCAGACCCGGTTGCTCAGGGTATTGCAGGAAGGCGAGTACACCACGGTTGGCGGACGCACCGCGATCCGCACCAATGTCCGCATTATCGCCGCCACCCACCACGACCTGCGCCAGCTGATTCATCAGGGCATGTTCCGCGAGGACTTGTTCTATCGCCTCAATGTGGTGCCGATCCGGCTGCCGCCCTTGCGGGAACGCTCCGAAGACATTCCCGAGCTGGTGGGGCATTTTCTCGCCCAGGCCGCTCTCGAGGGGTTGCCGGAAAAGCGCATCGATGATGGCGCCATGGACAGGCTCAAGAGCTACCGCTGGCCCGGCAATGTCCGCGAGCTGGAAAATTTGGTACGCCGTCTGGCCGCGCTCTATTCCCAGGAGGTCATCGGTATAGATGTGATCGAGGCCGAACTCACCGATGTCGCCACGTCGCCTTCACTTGGCGCCGACGACAAGGAGAGTCTCGGTGGCGCCGTTGAACGCCACCTCAAGAATTACTTTTCCGCCCACAAGGACGGCTTGCCGCCGCCTGGCCTCTATGAACGCGTTCTGCATGAGATCGAGCGGCCGTTGCTATCGCTGTCGCTGGCGACGATGCGAGGCAATCAGATCAGGGCGGCCAAGCTTCTTGGCCTCAACCGCAACACCCTGCGCAAGAAGCTGCGTGAGTTGGACATCCAAGTGGTGCGCGGCATAAAATGACCCCCGGAAACGACCACTTACCCGGCGTCTTTGACCCCAACCCTTTTCCCGGTGCGGCCGGGCAACGGTTTTTTTGATGCTGAGTGATACGGCAGGGACCCTTTCCGGTTGGACCGGACGGTTGACGCTGTGGGCCGGCCGTGTCGGCCTGGCGAAAAAGCTCGCCATCGCGCTGATGATCTCGGCCATCGTCTCGGGTTTCGCGACATATGCCGCCTTCACCGGATCGGCGCCTTTCAGTCCCAACCCGACGGTCATTCTCGTCCTTCTCAATCTCGATCTGGTCTTGCTGTTGGCACTGGGCAGCTTGGTGGCGCGGCGTATCGTTCAGGTCTGGGTCGAGCGCCGCCGTGGCTCGGCTGGATCGCGGCTGCATATTCGCCTGGTGGTGATGTTCTCCCTGGTGGCGGTGACACCGACGATCATCGTCGCCGTATTCTCGGTGTTGTTTTTCAACTTCGGCATCGAATCCTGGTTCAGTGACCGGGTGCGGACGGCGATTAAGGAATCCCTCGTCGTCGCCGAATCCTATGTCAAGGAACACAAACAGGTGATCCGCGGCGATGCCTTGGCCATGGCCACCGATCTCAACCGGCTGGGACCCCGGATCCTGGGAAATCCACGGGAATTAAGCCGCCAGGTCAGCGCCCAGGCTGGCCTGCGTGATCTTTCGGAAGCCATTGTCTTTGACGGCTCGGGACGCATCCTGGCGCGGGCGCGAATGAGCTTCGTCCTTGAATTCGACCCCTTGCCGATGTCGCTGTTGGATAAGACCAACAACAACAAAGTCGTCATACTGCTAGACGATAACTCTGCCCGCATCAGGGCCCTGGTGCGCCTCGATCAATTCTTTGACACCTACCTCTATGTCGGCCGGGTCATCGAACGGTCGGTGTTGAGCCATATGGACCGGACCAAAGGGGCGGTCCGCGAGTATGAGCAATTGGAGAAGCGGCGGTCGGGCCTGCAGATCACCTTCGTCCTGTTCTTCGTGGTGGTGGCGTTGTTGATGTTGCTGGCGGCGGTGTGGGTCGGGCTCAATCTGGCCAATCAATTGGTGCGTCCGGTCAGTGGCCTGGTGACCGCCGCCGAGCGGGTGCGGTCGGGCGATCTCGAGGCCCGGGTCGATGAAGGGACCGAGAATGACGAGCTCGGCAGCCTTAGCCGCGCCTTCAACCGCATGATCATTCAGCTTGGCGAGCAGCGTGGGGAACTGGTCGAAGCCAACCGTCAACTCGATGTGCGCCGCCGTTTCATGGAAACCGTGCTGTCGGGGGTTTCCGCCGGTGTCATCGGACTCGACCGCGAGGGCAAAATCAATTTCCCCAACCGGTCGGCATCGGCGTTGCTGTTCACCGATCTTCATGGCCTGATCGGCGCCCCGCTCGGTGAAGTGGTGCCGGAGATGGCCGAACTGTTGGAGACCGCCGGAAAAAGGCCTGGCCGTCTCAGCGAATCGCAAATCGAACTGGTCCGAGAGGGCCGGCCACATACCCTGCTGGTCCGCATCGCCGCCGAACGCGACAATGCCGAGATCAGGGGCTTCGTCGTGACCTTCGACGACATCACCGAGTTGTTGTCGGCGCAACGCCAGGCGACCTGGGCCGATGTCGCCCGGCGCCTGGCCCATGAAATCAAGAACCCGCTGACCCCGATCCAGTTGTCGGCCGACCGGCTAAAACGCAAATACCTGGCCGAGATCGAAAGCGACCGCGAAACCTTCGAGATCTGTGTCGACACCATTATCCGCCAGGTCGATGATATTGGCGGCATGCTTGATGAGTTCTCGGCCTTTGCCCGCATGCCGGCGCCGGTCTTCGATCACCGCAGCCTATCCGAGATCGTGCGCCGGATGGTATTTCTGCAAAAGAACGCCAATCGGGATATCGAGTACCATAATGAATTGCCCGACCAGGATATGGAAATCGTCTGCGACGACCGTCAGATCGGCCAGGCCCTGACCAACCTGTTGCAAAATGCCGCCGATTCGATCAACGAACGCAACCGAAAGACCGATCCCGGCGATCGCGAGATATGGGTGTTCGTCAAGGATAGTGACGATCATATTGCCGTCACCATAGAGGACAGCGGTATCGGATTGCCCTCCGGCCGCAGCAAGGATATTACTGAACCCTATGTGACGACGCGAAGCGATGGAACCGGCCTGGGCCTAGCCATCGTCAAGAAAATAATGGAAGATCACAAGGGTGAATTGGTATTTGGTAATCGTGAAGGCGGTGGCGCTCGGGTAAGCTTGGTTTTTGCCAAGGACGAAAATGCCCCGCGGCCTGCCGAAGACATCCCTGCAAATTTAAAAACCGCTGCAAATGAATCCTGACGTTCTCATCGTTGACGACGAAGCCGACATCAGAATGCTGATCGGCGGCATTCTCAAGGACGAAGGCTATGAGCCCCGCGATGCCGGCGATGCCGAATCGGCCTTGCGGGAAATCCAGGTCCGCCGGCCCAGTCTTGTGGTTCTTGATATCTGGCTGCAGGGCAGCGACATGGATGGCCTCGATATCCTCGACATCGTCAAACGCGAAAATCCCGAGCTTCCGGTGGTGATGATCAGTGGCCACGGCAACATCGAGACCGCGGTCCGAGCCATCAAGCATGGCGCCTATGACTATATCGAGAAGCCCTTCAAGTCGGACCGCTTGTTGCATGTCGTCAGCCGCGCCATCGAGGCGGCGCGGCTGCGCCGTGAAAACCAGGAGCTGCGCCTCCTTGCCGGCCCGGAGGTCGAACTTATCGGTCACTCGGCGATCATCAATCAGATGGAAGCCGCCATCAACCGGGTCGCACCTTCCGGCAGCCGCGTCCTGATCACCGGGCCCGCCGGCAGCGGCAAGGAAGTGGTGGCGCGTTTGCTGCACGCGCGCTCGGGGCGGGCCAAGGCCCCCTTCGTGGTGCTGAATTGCGCCACCATGCTGCCGGAACATCTCGAGGCCGAGCTGTTCGGCACCGAGCCCGGTTTCGAGACCAAGGACAGCCCGCGCCACACCGGCACCTTCGAGGCCGCCCATGGCGGAACCTTGTTGCTCGACGAAGTCGCCGACATGCCGATCGAGACCCAGGGGCGGATTGTGCGGGTGCTGCACGAACAGACCTTCGAGCGGGTCGGCGGCAACACCAAGGTCGAAGTCGATGTTCGGGTCATCGCCTCCACCAGTCATGACCTTCAAGAGGAAATCGGTTCCGGCAATTTCCGCGAAGACCTGTTCTACCGGCTCAATGTCGTGCCCATCACGGTGCCGCCTTTGCGTGATCGGCGCGAAGACATCCCGTTGCTGGCCCACTATTTCATGGCCCGTTCGGCCCGGGCCGCGGGAACCGTCGAGCGCCAGATCAGTGAAGACGCCATGGCGGCATTGCAGGGCCATGACTGGCCCGGCAATGTGCGTCAATTGCGCAATGTCGTCGAATGGCTTCTGATCATGGCGCCGGGGGATGTCAAGGCGCCGATCCGTTCCGACATGCTGCCGCCGGAGATCAGTGACATTGCGCCGACGGCTTTGGCCTCGGACCGTAACGAAGAGATCATGGGCCTGTCCTTGCGCGAGGCGCGCGAGATCTTCGAACGCGATTATTTGGCGGCGCAGATCGTGCGTTTCGGCGGCAATATTTCCCGTACCGCCGCCTTCATCGGCATGGAACGTTCGGCCTTGCACCGCAAATTGAAATCCCTCGGCATTGCCAGCGGCGAACGGGCCTCGGCGTGAGGGGCACTGCCTTGTCTAGGAACTTCCTTGTCTAAGACTGGGGGCCCGTTTCTAACAACCGGGTAGCGAATATCATGAAAGTGATCGTATGCGGTGCCGGCCAAGTGGGAAGCAGCATCGTGCGCCATTTGGCCGGTGAGAACAACGATGTCACGGTCATCGACCAATCACCGGAACTGATCCGGAAACTCAGTGATTCCCTCGACGTCAAGGCGATGGAGGGCTTTGCCTCCCATCCCGACGACCTCGAGGCGGCAGGCGCCGCCGATGCCGACATGATCATCGCCGTCACCTACGCCGACGAGGTCAACATGGTGGCCTGTCAGGTCGCCCATTCCCTGTTCAAGGTGCCGACCAAGATCGCCCGGGTCAGGCACCAAAGCTATTTGCAGCCGATCTGGGCCGATCTGTTCAGCCGCGACCACATGCCGATCGACGTCATCATTTCTCCGGAAATCGAAGTCGGCCGGGCCATAGGACGGCGCCTTCAGGTGCCCGGCGCCTTCGACATGATCCCCCTTGCCGACGGCAAGGTGAAGACGGTTGGGGTGAGGTGCACCGAAGATTGCCCCCTTGTGAACACCCCATTGCGCCAGTTGACCGAACTGTTTCCCGCCCTCAACATCATCGTCGTCTGTGTCATCCGCGACGACCAGGCCTTCGTGCCGTCCGGCAACGACCATTTGTTGCCCGGCGACGAGGTCTATTTCGTGGCCGACAGCAACCACGTCGCCCGCACCATGATGGCCTTCGGCCACGAAGAGACCGAGGCCCGGCGCATCATCATCCTCGGCGGCGGCAATATCGGGTGCTTTCTCGCCCATGAGATCGAGGAAAGCCATCCCGGAGTGTCGGTCAAGATCATCGAACTCGACCGTGAAAAAGCCAAGCTGGCGACCAACGGGCTCAACTCAACCGTGGTGCTCCATGGCGATGCCCTGGATCCGGAAATCCTCGATGAAGCCAACGTCTCCCAGGCCGAGGCCGTGATCGCGGTGACCAATGACGACGAGGTCAATATTCTCGCTTCGTTGCTGGCCAAACGTTACGGCTGCCAGCGGGCGGTGACCTTGATCAACACCACCACCTACACGCCGTTGATGACCACGCTCGGCATCGACGCCGTGGTCAGCCCGCGCGCCATCACCGTCTCCACCATCCTCCAGCATATCCGCCGCGGCCGTATTCGTGCCGTCCATTCCCTGCGCGAGGGGGTGGGCGAGATCATCGAGGCCGAGGCGTTGGAGACATCGTCCCTGGTGGGGACGCCGTTGCGCGAAATCAAGATGCCGCCCGGCGTCATTCTCGGCGCCATCGTCCGCGATGACGAGGTCATCATTCCCAGCGGCGATACCGTGGTGCAGACCAACGACCGGGTCATTGTCATGGCGGCCGCCGACGCGGTCAGGCAGGTCGAGAAGATGTTTGCCGTACGTCTCGAATTCTTCTAAGAGCCCGCTGGCCGTTCGAATGTCCCGTATCACTTATGTCAACGGTCTCTATCTGGATTATCACCGGGCCGCGGTGCATGTCGAGGACCGGGGCTACCAGTTCGCCGACGGGGTTTACGAGGTGGTGGCGATCAATGGCGGGGGCATGGTCGACCGCGTACGCCATCTCGACCGTCTAGAACGCTCCCTCGCGGCGCTCCGCATTCCCTTGCCGATGTCGCGGCCGGCCCTCACCATCGTCATGAACCAGGTGCTGCGCCGCAACCGCCTGCGAGACGGCATGCTCTATATCCAGATTACCCGTGGCGTGGCGCCCCGCGACCATGTCTTTCCCGGCTACCTCCGCCCTTCGGTGGTGATCACGGCAAGACGTCACGGGCGCGGCAATGACGCCCTGGCGGAAGCCGGCATCAGCGTCATCACGATCCCGGATATTCGCTGGAAAAGATGCGATATCAAGTCCGTATCATTGCTGCCCAATGTCTTGGGAAAGCAGATGGCGCGGGACGCCGGCGCCTTCGAGGCATGGTTTCTCGACCAGGACGGCTTCATCACCGAGGGGACATCGACCAATGCCTGGATCATCGACGGCGACAAACGGCTGATCACGCGCCAGGCCGACCATGCGATTCTCGAAGGCGTAACCCGCCGCGCGATCCTCGATCTGGCGCGCTCCCAAGGTCTCGAGGTGGCAGAGCGCGCCTTCACCCGTGACCAGGCGCTCAAAGCCCGGGAGGCCTTCCTCACCAGCACCACCACATTCGTTCTGCCGGTGGTCCGCATCGATGATGAGGCGATCGGCGACGGCCGGCCCGGCCGGTTCAGCCGCGAACTGCGCCAAGCCTATATCGCCCACATGGCGGGAAAAGGCCCGGAGGAAACCCGGGAAGAAAGCTCAAAGGAAAGATTATGACCGGCGCCCCGCCACGGCCCCGGGCCATCCTGTTCGACTGGGACAACACCCTGGTCGACAATTGGGGCGCGATCCACGCGGCGCTGAACAGCACGCTCTCGGCCATGGGTCAGGACACCTGGACAGATGCCCAGACCCGGCAACGGGTTCAGAAATCCCTGCGTGACAGCTTCCCCGAAATGTTCGGAGAGCGTTGGCACGAGGCCAGAGATATCTTCTACCGGAGTTTCGCCGCTTCCCATCTGGAGACCCTGAAGCCGATCGGTGGCGCCGGTGAAATGCTTGCGGCGCTGGCAGGAGAGGGGCTCTATCTCGGCGTCGTCAGCAACAAGATGGGCGACTATCTGCGCCGCGAAGCCGACCACCTGGGTTGGACCGGTTATTTTGCCAAGCTGATCGGCGCGATGGACGCGGACCAGGACAAGCCGGCGGTGGCCCCGGTGGAATTGGCGCTTGACGGCAGTCTGATTGCCCGGGGCCCGGAGGTGTGGTTCGTCGGCGACGCCGATATCGACATCGAATGCGCCCAAAATGCGGGCCTGACAGCGGTTATACTCCACCGTGACAACGAGTCCCCCCACACATCGGGTGGCGCGAAAGAAAACGGATTGGAAGAAAATTTAACGCTCGGCGGTTGTATGGAGCTTGCACAACTCGTTCAGGACCTTTACCGTCCCACATCTAGTACAGAAGAGTTTTGAAAAAATACGTGCTTTAAGGGACGCTTCGTTCGGCAGTGCCGGTGGCAACTGCCTCTATCCCCAGAAATCAATAAAAACGGGGTCAAACCATGTCCACAGACAGAAATCAAAATTTACAGGATGTGTTTCTAAACCATATCCGGAAAAACAAGACACCGGTGACGGTTTTCCTGGTCAATGGGGTCAAGCTTCAAGGAATTATCTCTTGGTTCGATAATTTCTCTGTACTGTTACGCCGCGATGGCCATTCCCAATTGGTTTACAAGCACGCTATTTCCACGGTGATGCCCGCCGGCCCGATCCAGTTGTTCGAGGGCGACAAGGAAGAAGTCGGCGAAGTCGAGGGCGCGGGCGCGGGAAACACGGAAGGTTAGTCGAAGAGGATTGTCCCGGAAGCGCAAACACGACATCAAGCCGGCGCAAGCCACCGTCAATGACGCACGCGCGGCGGCCGATGAGTTGATCGGCGGCGTCAGCGGCCGGGCGGCGGTGCTTCATCCCCGCATACGCCAGAAAGGCGCCGGTGACCGCGGTCCGGAATCCCGTTTGGCCGAAGCTTGCGGAATGGCGTCGGCGATTTCCCTCGACGTGGTTTATTCCGCGTCTCCCGGACTCCAACGGCGCCAGCCGGCGACCCTGTTTGGCGCCGGGATCATCGACCGCATCGCTTCGGTGATCAAGGTGGACCGCATCGATGTGGTTGTCGTCGATGCCGCCCTGACCCCGGTGCAGCAACGCAATTTAGAGCTTAAATGGCGCTGCAAGGTCATCGACCGCACTGGCCTGATCCTGGAAATATTCGGCGCCCGGGCGCGAACCCGGGAAGGGCGGCTTCAGGTCGAACTCGCCGCATTGTCCTATCAACGCAGCCGGCTGGTGCGCAGTTGGACCCATCTCGAGCGCCAACGCGGTGGCTTCGGTTTCCTCGGCGGGCCCGGCGAAACCCAAATCGAGGCCGACCGCCGCCAGATCGACCAGCGCATCACCA
>CBDUSV010000002.1:0-34484 GCA_965369885.1 uncultured bacterium | reverse complement strand
CCCGGCACTCCACCGCGCCCAAGCTCGGATGACGTGCCGCTTGAGCGCAAGGCCCTCGATGACAGCGCCGCGCCGCCACCTCCCGAGGCGCCATCGGCCGGCGGCCAGACAGCAACGGATATCACCCCCCAGCCCGAGCCCGAGTCCCAGCCCGAGTCCCGATTCAAGCCCCAGTTCCATGCCAAGCCCCAGTCCAAGCCGCCGGTGCCGGCAAAGTTTCTCGCCTTATCCGGCAAGCCCGGCTATCGGGTGCAAATCTTTGCCCTCGCCTCGGACGCGGCGGTGCGCAAAGCCTGGCCGCGCCTGCAAAAGGCCCATCCGGATCTGCTTGGCGGATTGAAGCTGAAAGTGGTGCGAACGTCCCGGGGCCCACGAAAGGGAATTGTCTACCGCTTGCAGGCCGGAACCCTGTCCAGCGCGGCCACCGCGCGGAAGTTGTGTGACCGGCTGAGAAAACGAAAATTGGATTGCATCATTGTCAGGTCCTGAAAAACCAAAATCAGCCGACGAGTCACCGTGGCCGCGGGCGCCATCAAGTTTGCTGTTGGCGCCGAAGGGCGCGGCCTCGGCGCATGGCTTCAACCGTATCTCCAGCCCTGCGCCCATTCCCGCGCCCACCATGGAGCCGGACGAGACCGCTTCATCCCCGGCGATCATGATGAGAGTGCTGATCGTCGAGGATGACGAGCTCTCCATGAAACTGTTTTGCGATCTGATAAGAGCCCGGGGCCACTTGATCCTAAAGGCGATGAATGGCGGCGAAGCCCTGAGGCTGGCGCGCGAACAACGGCCTGATCTCATCCTGATGGATATGCAATTGCCCGACGTCTCGGGGCTTCATGTCACCCGAATGATCAAGAATGACGAAGATCTGAAATCGACCCCGGTGGTCGCGATCACCTCACACATCTCCGAACAGGATCAAGAGACCATCCGCAATGGCGGTTGCGATGACTATATCGCCAAACCCATTTCGCTTTCCGGGTTTGGCCATGTCATGGAAAAGTTTCTCGGCTGAGAGTTGACGTCCTTGGGCCTCGCCCCCCCAAGCCTTGTCCCCCCTGGGCCTTGCCCGCTCCGGGCCGATCCTTTATGTAAATTGACATGAATTTCCTTGCACCCATGTCCTGGCGTCCCCGGGCCGCCCTTGGCGCGGTCATCGCCTTAGCCTGCGCCCTCGCCCTCGGCGCGCACGGGGCGCGGGCCGAAGAAGGCGCCGCCAAGGTGTCGTTGCCGCAACCCTTGGGCCCGGCGGATGTGGCGCGCTATGGCGAGATCTTCGCGCTTCAGGAAAAGGGCCGGTGGCGGGCGGCGGACCGGCGCATCAAGCGCCTTGGCGACAAGGTGCTGATGGGCCACCTGCTGGCCCAGCGCTATCTCCACCCCACCCATTACCGCTCGCGCTTCCGCGAATTGCGCGGCTGGATGGCCAAATATGCCGGCCTTCCCGACGCCCGGCGCATTTACAAGTTGGCGGTCAAGCGCCGGCCGAAGAAGGCGCGGTGGCCGCGCCGGCCCAGGACCAGGGGCCTGCCATGGTGGTCGGCGGCCGTCACCGGCGCCGCGCCCTACCGCTCAACCAAGCGCCTCAGCCGTGTCCAACGCCGCCGCCGCGGCGTGATCAAGCGGCAAATCCGCCGCCATCTTCGCCGCGGGCACATCAAAAGGGTGGTGCACATCCTGACCCACAAGGAGGTCCACCGATTGTTCGACCGGGTCGAGATTGCCCGCGCCAAGGCCGACATCGCCGCCGCCCATTTCTACCGCGGCGACCACCGCAAGGCGCTCAACCTGGCCGAGCGGGCGCTCAGGCGCGAGAACCCGCATCTGGCCCTGGCCCATTGGACCGCGGGCCTGGCATCGTGGCGGCTCGGAAAGTTTGAGCGCGCCGCGCGTCACTTCGAGGCCGTGGCCCAGGCCAAGACGCTTTCGCCCTGGAACCAAGCCTCCGGCGCGTTCTGGGCGGCGCGGGCCCATCTCGTCGGACGCCACCCCCAGCATGTCAACCATTGGCTCAGACAGGCGGCGGCCCATCCCCGCACGTTCTATGGCCTGTTGGCCCATCACAGCCTGGGGCGCAACACGCCTTTCAACTGGGGCAACCCGGACCTCGATCCATCCGGGCTCCGGGCCCTTGACAGCATGGCGTCCGGGCGCCGGGCCTTCGCATTGCTTCAGTTGGGCAAGACCCGGAGTGCCGAACGTGAGCTTAGCACCGCCGCCGCCCGGGCCGAACCCGAGCTCCGCCACACCATCTTAGCCGTGGCGTCCCGCAACAACATGGCCAGGCTTGCCCATGGCATCGGGGAACGGCTGACCGACGCCCACGGCAGGAAGTATCTATCCGCCGCCTTCCCGGCGCCGCCATGGCGGCCCAAGGGCGGCTTCAAGGTCGACCGCGCCTTGATCTACGCCCTGATGCGCCAGGAATCCGGTTTCAACAGCCGCGCCAAGAGCCGCTCCGGCGCCCGCGGCCTGATGCAGTTGATGCCGGCCACCGCGCGTTTCATCAGCGGCGACAGGCGTTACCGCGGCCGTGGCCGCAACCGCTTGTACGACCCCGAACTCAATATCTCGTTGGGCCAGAAGTATCTCCAGCATCTCCTGAGCCACGAGGCCATCTCCGGCGACGTCATCCTGGCCACCGCGGCCTACAATGGCGGGCCGGGCAACCTGGTGAAGTGGCAACGCCGCCTGGGAAGGGGCAACGATCCCCTGATATTCATCGAAAGCATCCCGTCTCGCGAAACCCGGATTTTCGTCGAACGCGTGCTCACCAATTTCTGGATCTACCGCAACCGCCTCGGCCAACCGATGCCGTCCCTCGATGAAGTGGCGTCCGGTGATTGGCCCTCTTATGTCAAACTCGACGGTCTGAGCGTCGCCGAACATGCCCCCTGATAACACCCGCCAGTTCATCCCCATCAACATCGCGGTGTTGACGGTGTCGGACACCCGCACCGAGGCCGACGACAAATCCGGCAACATCCTCTCCGACTATGTCACCGGGGCGGGCCATAACCTCGCCGACCGCGCCATCGTCACCGACGATCAGGACAAGATCGAGGCCCAGCTCCGCCAATGGATCGATGATGACGAGATCGACGTCGTCATCTCCACCGGCGGCACCGGCCTCACCGGCCGCGACATCACGCCCGAGGCCTTCGCCGCGGTCTATGAAAAAGAGATTTTGGGCTTCGGTGAATTGTTCCGCATGAAGAGCTTCGACAAGATCGGCACCTCGACCATGCAATCCCGCGCCACCGGCGGCATGGCCAACGGCACCTATCTGTTCGCGCTGCCGGGCTCGCCCTCGGCCTGCCGCGACGGCTGGGAAGACATCCTCGGCCCGCAACTCGACAACCGCACCGGACCCTGCAACCTGATTGAGCTGATGCCCCGGCTCAAGGAGCATCTGGAATAGACGTAAGGGTTGGTTTCTAGGTTCCGGCGCGGGACGCGCAGTCGATGCAGGTGGACACCGCCGGGTCGACCTCGAGGCGGCCGGGGGTGATCTCTTCACCACAGCTGACGCATTCGCCAAATTCATCGGCTTCGAGACGCTCCAAGGCCTTTTCGATGCGCTTCAGTTCGGCCTGCTCGCGCCGATGCACCGCCATCGCCATCTCGTGTTCCTGCATCTCACCCATGCGCGAAATGCGCCCGAACCGGCTCTGGTCAAGCTCTACCGGCTTGAGGATTTCCTCGGTGTCGCCAAGATCGGCAATGATCTCGTCCTTGCGTTCAACGAGCTTCACCTTCAAGGCCTTGATGTCAGGTCTATCAGCCATAACGAAGCAAGCCTAACGCCGCTTCAAGGGTGAGTGCAAGCCTAGAACGGGGCCTGTTTTGTTATAATTCGCCGGTTATCGCGGCGGCTTCCTCCAGCGGTCATAAGCCCGGCGGTCATCGATGTCGGCCAGGGTCTCCAACAACGCAACCGGAATGGTGGGGGCGAGATTGGCGCGGCTGTCGGCGAGGGCGAAAGACGTCGACCACCGCACCCCCTTGAACAGCCGGGGCGCCATGAAGACCGGGTTCTGCGGCCGCCGGCGCGCACCCACCAGCCAATAGCCGCCGTCTTCCGCCGGGCCGAACACCACTTGGGCGCGGCCCAGCGCCCGGAACGCGCCTTCGATGTGCTTAGGTGTGATGCCGGGAATGTCGCTGCCGATGATCACCACCGGCCCCGGCGGCAACGATGCCAAAATCCGCGCCATGCGCCGGCCGAGATCACCCGGCCCCTGGGCCAGGCGGTGGATCGGGCAACGGCCCGGGCGGGAGGGCCAGAAGCGGCCCTGGTGCTGAAAGCGGTCCGGGGTCACCGCCAGCCAACAGCGCCAACCGCCCGGCACGGCCAGTCTCCGCAGTATTCGGTTGGCGGTGATGGAAGCGAAGCGCCAGGCGGCAACCTCGCCGATGCCGGCGGCCAGGCGGCGCTTGACGGCACCGATCCTGGGCGCCCTGGCGAAGATCACGAGATGGCGTTGGATGACCATGGCTCCTAGCGATAGATGCGGGCGATGATGGCCACCGGCACGCCCAGGAAATACAGCATCTGGCAGAATATATTCCGCGCCGGACGCAGGAGATAGCCGCCCTGGCGGTAACGCTGAGCCGAAGTGGTGGCCTTGCTCTCGAGCATGACCAGGCGCTTGCGTCCGATGCGCCGCGCCATGTCCACATCTTCCATCAGAACCTTGGGCGCGAACCCGCCGAGGCGGGCATAGAACTCCTGGGCGATGAGCAGGCCCTGGTCGCCATAGGCGAGCCCCAGAACCCGATTGCGCCAGGCCACCATGCGCTCCAAGCGCCGCGCCGGGGCGCCGTCGTCATCAAGGGCGAAGCGGAAGGTGGCGGCGCGCTCACGGTTGGCGGGATCATTGATGAATGCCGCCACATGGGCGCGCCAGCCCGGGGCCAGGCGGGTGTCGGCATGGAGGAACATGATCCATTGGCCCGAAGCCTCCGCCGCGCCACAGCGAAGCTGGGGGCCACGGCCCCGGGGCGCCGTGATGACGCGGCAGCCCGCCGCCTGGGCCACGTCCCGGGTCGCGTCATGGGAGCCGCCATCGGCGATGATGATCTCGATCCCAAACTCCCCACCCTCGTCTTCTCCGTCAAGGGCGGCAAGGGTGGGGCCAAGCGGGCCCGCCGCATCCAGGGTGGGAATGACAATGCTGAGCAACATGGGTCGATGCCTACTGGCGAGCCTACGGGGTCCCGGTCCAATCAAGGTTGATGGCGATGTCATAACATGGCCAGCGGGACGGGTAGGAATCCATACCACAACCGGATTAAATGTTCTTGATTTGTTCTTAATCAGGCATTAGGGTTCTGCATGATCGATGTTCTCCCCGACCGGCCGAGAAAAGGCCGTGGCGCGGTCGGCAACCCGACCGGGCGCTATGAGAAAGAGGTGCGCGCCGCCACCGATGACGGCTGGGGCAACCGCTGGTGGGAACATGACGGGGGCGGACATGAAGGCGCGGCTCAGGCGCTCGCCACCACCCTCAGCGCCGATACCTCGCGCAGCGTCATCACCCGCAACACCTCGCCGGACATTCCCTTCAACCAGTCGATCAACCCCTATCGCGGCTGCGAGCATGGCTGCATCTATTGTTTCGCCCGGCCCAGCCATTCCTGGCTGGGCTTGTCCCCCGGCCTCGATTTCGAGACCCGCCTGTGGGCCAAGTTCGATGCGCCGCGATTGCTCCAGGGCGAGCTCGCCAACCCCAAATACCGCTGCCAGATCCTGGCCCTTGGCACCAACTCGGATTGCTACCAACCGGTGGAACGGCAACATCGCTTGACCCGGCGCATCCTTGAAGTGCTGGAAGCCGCGAACCATCCGGTGGCGATGGTGACCAAATCGGCCCTGGTGTTGCGCGATGTGGACATCCTGGGCGCCATGGCGCGGCGCAATCTGGTTCAGGTCTATGTTTCGGTGACCACCCTGGACACCACCCTGGCGCGGCGCATGGAGCCACGGGCGGCGGCTCCCGGGCGCCGCCTCAAGACCATCGAGGGCCTGGCCCGCGCCGGCATTCCCACCGGCATCATGGCGGCGCCGATGATCCCCGCCCTCAACGATGCCGAGCTCGACAACATCCTCGCCGCCGGCGCCCGGGCCGGGGCCACTTCGGCGGGCTACATCCTGTTGCGCCTGCCCCATGAGTTGAAAGATCTGTTCAGCCAGTGGCTCGCCACCCATTACCCGGACAAGGCCGACCATGTCCTAAGCCTGGTGCGGCAAAGCCGAGGCGGACGCCTCAACGATCCCGCCTTCGGCAGCCGCATGGTGGGAACCGGCAGTTATGCCACCATGCTGGCGCAACGCTTCAAGGCCGCATGCCGGCGCCTCGACTTGAACATGCGCGAGGGCGGCATGCTCGATGCCTCAAAGTTCCGCCCGCCGCCCCTGCCCGGCGAACAGCTGAAATTGTTGTAGGTTTCACTTTCGGCCAACCATGTTAGTTTCGGGCGATGCCCGACTTCCGACTAGAGCTTGCCCATCAGCTTGACCATCCTGGGCTCGTTGCCGGCATCGACGAAGCCGGACGCGGGCCCTGGGCCGGTCCCGTCATCGCCGCCGCAGTGGTGCTTGACCGCGAGCGGCTACCTTCTGAGCTTTTAGACCGCATCGACGATTCCAAGGCGCTTTCGCGCAACCGGCGTGAACGCGTCTATGCGGACTTGCGGGCGCTTGTGGGCCGCGGCGTCAATATCGGCATCGGCGGCGCGTCTGCCGCCGAGATCGACCGGGTCAATGTCTTGGAAGCAACCATGCTGGCCATGGGCCGGGCGCTCCGGGCGCTGGACATCACCCCCGCCCTCGCCCTGGTCGACGGCAACCGGGCGCCGGAACTGCCCTGCGCCGTCAGGACCGTGGTCGGCGGTGACGGCATCAGCCTTTCGATCGCCGCCGCCTCCATCGTCGCCAAGGTCACCCGCGACGGCATCATGGCCGAACTGGCCCGGCGCCATCCCGCTTTCGGCTGGGAACGCAACGCCGGTTATGGCACCGCCCAGCACAAAGAAGGCCTCGCAATCCGGGGCCCGACCCGCCATCACCGCCGGTCTTTTGCCCCGATCCGACGCCTGATGGCGCCGGACTCCGCCTAGACTTATCCACAAGATGTTGAGTCTCGCTTAAAGTTGAATCCACGATATAGCGTATAACGCCTTGATTCCAAAAAAACTTATTGACGGCGAGTCCGGTTTGACTCATGGTGCGCCGCCATGCCCAAAGGAACCCGCATTACCGGCGCCGGCACGATCAGCCCTGCACGGACGCCGCTGCCCGAGCCCATCAACGACATCATCGTCGATGATTGCGTGCACGCCATGAATTGTCTTCCCGAGAAGTCGGTCGACATGGTGTTCGCCGACCCGCCCTACAATCTGCAACTCGATGGCGAATTGCGCCGGCCCAATGACAGCGTGGTCGATGGCGTCGTCGAGTCCTGGGACAAGTTCAACAGTTTCGCCGACTATGACCGCCTCACCCGCAACTGGTTGCAGGCGGCGCAACGGTTGTTAAAGGATGACGGCTCGCTGTGGGTCATCGGTTCGTACCACAACATTTACCGGGTCGGCGCCATGCTGCAGGATTTGGGGTTCTGGATTCTCAATGACGTGGTGTGGCGCAAGAACAATCCGATGCCAAATTTCAAGGGCCGGCGTTTCACCAACGCCCACGAGACCCTGATCTGGTGCGCCAAGGATCAGGACCAGAAGCGCTACACCTTCAACTACGACGCCATGAAGGCGCTCAATGAAGGACTGCAGATGCGCAGCGACTGGTTGCTGCCGGTGTGCGGCGGCAATGAGCGCCTCAAGCGCGATGGGGTCAAGGCCCACCCGACCCAGAAACCGGAAGCCCTGTTGCATCGGGTCATCCTGGCCTCGACCGAAGTGGGAGACGTCATCCTCGATCCCTTCCTCGGCACCGGCACGTCGGCCGCCGTCGCCAAGAAGCTGGGCCGCGGCTTCATCGGCATCGAGGTCAATGGGGAATATGCCGCCCTCGCCAAGGCGCGGCTGGCGGCGATCCCCCATCCGGCGGAACCGGAGCTGCTGACCACCCTTTCGAAGCGCGCGCAAGCCCGCATTCCCTTCGGCTGGGTGGTGGAACGCGGCCTGTTATCGCCGGGCGACATCCTCACCGACGCCCGCGGCAAAAGCTGCGCCAAGGTCCGCGCCGACAGCAACCTGATGGTGGATGACTTCATCGGCTCGATCCACCAGGCCGGTGCCCATGTCCAGGGCGCCAGCGCCTGCAACGGATGGACCTTCTGGCATTTCGCGTCCGGGGCTGAGTTTATCGCCATCGACGTGCTGCGCCAGCGCCTGCGCGCCGAGCTCGAAGCCAACGGCGTCGCCGCCTGAGCGGCTTATTCCGGATCAATGCCCGCGTGGGCGTGGGCCCGGGCATGAGTAACGATCTTCTTCATCACCGTCGGCAGGGCGTAGTCCCGCTCGCGCCCAGGCTGACACCACAGCGCAGGACCTTTATCCCCAAGGCCATCCCCGGCCGGGCCGGCGATCTCGTCGACCCGGCCCGCCAGCACCGTGATGTTGAGATCGAAATGGGTGAAGCTGTGGCTGACGGTGCCGGGAAGGCGCCGCCAATCGGCCTCATAGGGGGCCTTGGCGATGGCGTCCTTGAGGCCGGCGGCGAAATCATCGGGCGGCGCGCCCCAGCTTGATGACGGCACCTCGACCATGCCGCCCAACAGCCCGTGGCGCGGCCGGCGGCGCAGCATGACGGCGCCATCGCCCCTGACGGCCCAGAACGCGAAGCCGTGGCGCAGGGGCTTCTTGGTCTTGGCGGCGCGCTTGGGCAGCTCACCGGCAATGCCGAGGGCATGGGCCCTGCACGCCCCGGCCCAAGGGCAATGGCCGCAATCGGGCCGGCGCGGCTTGCACACCATGGCGCCCAGATCCATCACCCCTTGGGCGTAATCGCCCGCACGTGACCGCGGCGTGAGTGACGCCGCCAGCGCGGCGAGCCGCGCCTTGGCCGCCGGCAAGGGTTGGGTGACCGCGTGCAATCGGGCCATGACGCGCTCCACATTGCCATCCACCACCGTCGCCGGTTGGCCGAAGGCGATGGCGGCGATGGCGGCGGCGCTATAAGGCCCGATCCCCGGAAGCTTTTTGAGTTCGGCCTCGGTCTCGGGGAAGCGGCCATCGAGCTCGCGGCTCACCACCCGGGCGCAGGCATGGAGATTGCGCGCCCGGGCGTAATAGCCGAGCCCCTGCCAGCCATGGAGCACATCATCGAGGGAAGATCGGGCCAGGGCATGGACGGAAGGCCAGCGGGTGACAAAATTTTGGAAATAAGGCGCCACCGCCGCCAGGGTGGTCTGCTGGGACATGATCTCGCCGAGCCAGATGCGGTAGGGATCGGCGGCGCGCCCGCGCCTAGAATCCGGACGCCAGGGCAGATCGCGCTTGTGGATGTCATACCAATCCAGCAGCCGCGCCGCCATCCCGGCCTTATCAAACCCACTCTCACTGGTGCTTGCGGTTGTCCGATCCACCATGACTTGGCAATCTACCACAAAACTTTTCCGCGATCCGAGGCGGAAGGTTGACAGCCGGACGGGGACAGTCCATTGACGGTGGCAAGATGACAGCATCGACCAAAGCGTCCAAACCGGCCAAACGCGGCGGCATGCGGGCCTTGGGGGCGGCCACCGCCAAGGTGACGGGGCCCTTGTTCCGCAAGCGGGGTTTCGCCGAGGCCGGCATGCTCACCGACTGGCCCGAAATCATGGGCAAGGTGTTGGCCCTGCGAACCATGCCTCAACGGATTTCCTACCCCAAGGGCGAGCGTAGCGACGGCACCCTTTACATCCGCGTCGAAAGCGCCTGGGCGACGGAACTGCAACATCTGTCGCCCCAGGTGATCGAGCGCATCAACAGCTATTTCGGCTACCGGGCGGTGGCGCAACTCGCCATCAGCCAGGGTACGGTGCCCCCCGGGACCGGCGCGGCGCCGGCGGCGGAACCCCAGCCACCGGCACCGACAACGGCGCCGATCCCCACCGCTGAGGTCTCGAAGATCAATGATGAAGATTTGCGTGCCGCCCTCGCCAGTCTGGACGCGGCGGTCCAGCTTCACGGCAAGGCTTCGCACAAGCCATGAACCCCCTATAAGGTATCATCCCCCTAGACGAAACTGTCGGGTTTACGCTATATGTTGTGGTTAGGAGGCTTGAATGCGTAATATTTTGATTGCTCTCGCCGTGGTCGCTGTTCTCGCCATCGCTGGCCTGGCGATCACCGAAAATACCGGGCCTGAAACCGACGAAGGCGAATCACCGGTGGCGGCGAGCGCGTCCAAGGCGGTGATGCCGGTCATCAGCGCTGATGATTACACCATGGGCAAGCCCGATGCGCCGATCACCATCGTCGAATATGCCTCGCTGACTTGCCCCCATTGCGCGCGTTTCCACACCGACACCCTGCCCCAGTTGAAGGAAAAATATATCAAGACCGGCAAGGTGCGGCTGGTCTACCGCGACTTTCCCCTCGACCGCTATGCCTTGCAGGGTTCGATGATGGCGCGCTGCGCCGGCCGCGAACGTTACCTCGGTTTCATCGACGCCATGTTCATGACCCAGGACGGTTGGGCGCGGGCCGACAACCCGACCCAGGCACTGGCGCGCATCGGCCTCGGTGGCGGCATGTCGCAGAAGGTCTTCAATGCCTGCATGGAGAACAAGGAGATCGAGAAGAAGATCCTCGCCCAACGGGTCGATGGCCAGAATAAATTCTCCATCAATTCGACGCCGACCCTCATCATCAATGGCCAGGTCCACGCCGGCGCGCTGAGCATCGCGGAAATCGACAAAATCATCGCGCCCTTGCTAAAATAGCCCTGAGCTTCCGGACCGCTTCAGACACAAGGATCTCCAGTGCAGTTCACCAAAATTCGCCTTTCCGGCTTCAAGTCCTTCATAGATCCCACCGAACTTTTGATCGAGCCAGGCATGACCGGCATCGTCGGCCCCAACGGCTGCGGCAAGTCCAACATCATCGAATCCCTGCGCTGGGTGATGGGCGAGAATTCGGCCAAGAAACTCCGCGGCGGCGAAATGGACGACGTCATCTTCGGCGGCACCGCCGAACGCCCGATCCGCGATATTGCCGAGGTCACGCTTTATCTCGACAATTCGGAGCGCTCGGCGCCCGCCGCTTACAACGATAGCGAAGAGCTCGAGGTGACGCGCCGCATCGACCGTGGCAGCGGCTCGTCCTATCGCATCAACGGCCGTGAAGTGCGCGCCCGCGACGTCCAGCTGCTGTTCGCCGACGCCGCCACCGGGTCACGCTCCACCGCCCTAGTCAGCCAGGGCCAGATCGGCGCCCTGATCGGCGCCAAGCCGATCGACCGGCGCGCCTTGATCGAGGAAGCCGCCGGCATCACCGGGCTGCATTCACGCCGTCACGAAGCGGAATTGCGCCTGCGCGCCGCCGACACCAACCTGGAGCGGCTCGACGACGTGGTCATCGCGCTCGAAGACCAGCTCCGCGGCCTCAAGCGCCAGTCCCGCCAGGCCAGCCGCTACCGCAATCTCTCAGATCACATCCGCCGTGCCGAGGCGGCCCTGTTCCACGTGCGCTGGACCGTGGCCTCCAAGACCCTCGAAGAAGCCGGGTACCGCATCCAGGCGGCCGAATCCCGGGTCCAGGAATGCACCCGCGCCGCCGGCGCAGCCGCCACCACCCAGGCCGACATCGCGGCCAAGTTGCCGGCGTTGCGCGACGCCGAGGCCGGCGCCGCCGCCGTGCTGCAGCGCCTGATGATCGGCCGCGAAAGTCTCGATGCCGAGGAAGCGCGCGTGCGCCAAGCCTGCGAAGAGGGCCAGAACCGGCTTAACCAGATCGCCAGCGACAGCACCCGGGAACGCCAGCTTGCCGCCGAGGCCGCCGAGGCCACCGCCCGCATCGACGGGGAAATCACCGCGCTGAACCGTTCATGCCAGGAGGAATCGGAGGCCGAGCACGAGGCCGAAAAGGCCCTGGCGGCGGCGAAAACCGATGCCACCCAGCTCGAAGACCAGCTCACCGAACTGACCGGAAAGCTCGCCGCCGACGAGGCCCGGCGCGCCGACCTGGTTGGCCGCCAGGCCGAGCTTGATGAGCGCCAGACCACGCTCCGCCAGCGCATCGAAGACAACGAACATGACCGTGACGCCATCCAGAGCGCCACCACCGACAAGCGCGACCTCGATGATGCCGAGGCAATCGTTGCCAAGGCCCGGGGGGAACTGAACCAGGCCCGCGACGATGCTGAGGCCGCCGATCAGGCCCGCATCGACGCCATGGAGGCCGAAACCGTTGCCCGCGACGAGGCCCAGTTGGCGGAAAACGCCGCCGCCCAGCTGCGCGCCGAGGAAAAGGCCCTTTGTGATCTCTTGCAGGTCGATGATGCCAACCCCTGGACGCCGCTCAGCGACGAGTTGACGGTCGAGGCCGGGTTCGAGACCGCCCTTGGCGCGGCGTTGGGCGACGATCTGACCGCGCCTCTGGATGAATCCGCGCCGGTGCACTGGCGCGCGCTTGGCCCGGCCGACGATGCCCCGGCCCTGCCCGATGGGGTGCGTCCTCTCGGTGAATTCGTCAAGGCGCCCGACGCCCTGACCCGGCGTTTGTCCCAGACCGGCCTGGTCGACAGCACGGAAGATGGCGAAAGGTTGCGTGGCGGCCTGGCGCAAGGCCAACGCCTGGTCAGCCGTGACGGCGCCCTGTGGCGCTGGGACGGCTTCACCATCACCCCTGACGCCTCGACCGCGGCGGCGACACGGCTCAACCAGCTCCAAAGACTGCGCGAGATTGACGGCGAACTTACCCAAGCCGAATCCCGGCTTGGCGAGGCCCGCACCCGCCACACCCAGGCCCAGGATGGGCTGGTGACCGCGACCAAGACCGAACGCGAGGCCCGCGAGGCGGTCAAGGACGCCGATCTGGCCTTGCAAAAGGCCCGCGAGGAGTCCGTGGTGCTGGTCCAGACCGTCGCCGCGCGCTCATCCCAGATCGAAGGGCTGGAGATCAACCGCGAGCGGCTGGAAACCGACCTGGCGGAGGCCATCGAACAGGCCAAGGCCGCAGAGAAGGCCGCCGGCAGCTTCGGTGACATCGAGGCCAACCGCGGCCGGGCCGCGTCGCTCAAGACCAAGCTCACCGAATGCCGTGGGGCGCTCGATGAACGGCAAAGGGCCTACGATTTTCTCATCCGCGAGATCGCCGCCCGCGGCCAGCGGCTCGCCGATCTGGGCCGCGAGCGCGAAATACGCCAGATCCACGCCGACAACGCCAACCGCCAGATCAGCGAGCTCGAGGCCCGCAAGACCACCGTCGAGAACGACATCGCGCGTCTTGCCGGCCGCCCCCAGCAAATCGCCACCGAGCGCCTTCAGCTCACCAGCCGCATCGAGGAAGCGGAACTGGCGCGCCAGGCCTCCGCCGACGCCCTCGCCAAGGGCGAGAGCGCGCTGGCCGAGGCCGACGGCGCGCTGCGCGCCGCCGAAGGGGCGCTCGCCGAAGCCAGGGAAGACCGGGCGCGTTGCGAAGGCGGCGTCAACCAGGCGCGCCAGGCCCTCGACGAGCTTGATGCGCGTATCCGCGAACGCTTGCAGTGCACCCCGGCCGATGTCTTCGAAATCTCAGGCCTCAAGGAAGATCAGCCCGCCGACCAAGACGTCCTTGAGGCGCGGCTCGAACGGCTGATCCGCGAACGCGACAATATGGGCCCAGTGAACCTGCGGGCCGAGGCCGAAGCCGAAGAGCTGGGTGAACGGATATCCACCATGGCGACCGAACGCGAAGACCTGATCGGGGCCATCGCGCGGCTGCGACAGGGCATCAATCAGCTCAACCGCGAGGGACGCGCCCGCTTCCTGACGGCGTTCGAGGCCGTCAACACCCATTTCCAGGAACTCTTCACCCGCCTGTTCGGCGGCGGCGTCGCCCATTTGACGCTGACCGAATCCGACGATCCCCTGGAGGCCGGCCTCGAGATCATGGCGCGGCCACCGGGCAAGCGGCTGCAGATCATGTCGTTGTTGTCCGGCGGCGAGCAGGCCCTGACCACCATCGCGCTGTTGTTTGGCGTCTTCCTGACCAATCCGGCCCCGATCTGTATCCTCGACGAGGTCGACGCGCCCTTGGATGATTCCAATGTCGACCGCTTCTTGGACCTGGTCGAAGAGCTCGCCCACAACTCCGCGACCCGCTTCCTTTTGGTGACCCACCACCGCACCACCATGGCACGCATGGACAAACTGTTCGGCGTCACCATGGCCGAACGCGGCGTGTCGCAACTGGTGTCCGTGGACCTCCAGCAAGCGGGCCGGTTGCGCGCCGCGTGACGGCATTTTTATCTCTATTTTTCAGTTAGTTATTGAAAATCCCATGAGCCTTGACAGGGTTTGGGCTAGCTTTTATGGTGCGCTCGCCCAAGCCGGCGTGGCACCCCGTGAGGGAGGGTTGACGAGCTTTTCATGAACGAACCTGACCCTCGTCCTTCCCTGGAAGATTTGGATGCCCGTCTGCGCAAGGCGCGGGGGGAAACCTCCGCCGACGAGGAAAGTGATGGCGCCGCGGCGCCGGCCAGTGGCCTTGGCATGGCATTCAGGGTCGGCACCGAGTTGGTCGCGGGCCTGGTGGTCGGGACCGGTATCGGCTGGCTTTTGGACCAGTGGCTCGGCACCCGGCCCTGGCTCATGGTGGTGTTCTTTTTCGTCGGCTCCGCCGCTGGGATGTTGAATGTCTACCGCACCGTGGCCGGGCTCGGTCTTGCCGCGGGGTACCGCCCCCCTGGGGAAGACCAAGCTGAGGACAAGGGGCCAGAGGACAAGGGGCCGGAAGACAAGGGGCCGAAAGATTAAGGGGCCGGAAGATTAAGTGGAAACCCGCCGGGCGGCATCACCACCGCCCACGGATTTCCGGCAAACGCAAAATTACGGATCGTACGTGGCCAAGCCTTTAGAACAGTTCGAGATCAAGACCCTGATGCCGATCGAGATCGGCGGCATGGACGTCTCCTTCACCAACGCCTCGCTGTATATGGTGATCGCCATCACCGCGGTGACGTTGTTCCTGACGCTCGGCATGCGGCGCCATGCCCTGGTGCCGGGACGATGGCAATCCATGGCCGAGCTCAGTTATGAATTCATCGCCTCGCTGTTGCGGGACAATGTCGGCAAGGAGGGGCGTAAATATTTCCCCTTCGTCTTCACGCTCTTCATGTTCCTGCTGTTCAGCAATGCCATCGGGCTGATCCCCTACGCCTTCACGGTGACGAGCCATGTCATCGTCACCTTCGCCCTCGCCGCCGTGGTCTTCCTCGGCGTGACGGTGATCGCCATCTGCAAGCATGGACTGCGTTTTTTCAGTTTCTTCATGCCGCCGGGGGTGCCGCTTTACATGGCGCCCCTGTTGGTCCCCATCGAGGTGGTGTCCTACCTGGCGCGTCCGGTGACCCTGGCACTGCGCCTGTTCGCCAACATGATGGCGGGCCATACCATGCTCAAGGTTTTCGCCGGCTTCGTCGTCGTTCTCGGCTTTGCCGGCTTCGCCCCCATCGCCGTCATCATCGCGCTGTATGCCCTGGAGGTCATCGTCGCGGTGTTGCAGGCCTATGTGTTCACCATTCTGACCTGCCTTTATCTTTCCGACGCCCTGCATCTGCACTAACCAACGGTGTGGGCGGAAAACTTATGAGACTTCTGAACCCATCAGCAAAAAAGGAAACATGATCATGGATGTGGAAGCTGCGAAATTGATCGGTGCCGGGATCGCGACCATCGGTCTTGCCGGCGTCGGTGTCGGCATCGGCTCGGTGTTTTCGGCCTTCATCACCGCCGTCGCGCGCAATCCGGCGGCCCGGGCCATGGTGTTCCCCTACACCATGCTGGGCTTCGCCCTGGTCGAGGCGGTCGCGCTTTACGCGCTGTTGATCGCCTTTTTGGTCCTGTTCGGCTAGGCCTTGTGGCGGCAGCCTGGCTGCCGCCCACGCCTCGACATAAGGACCTGACGTGCCGCAACTCGACGTAGCGACCTTCCTGCCCCAACTGGTGTGGCTGGCCATCACCTTCGTCGCGCTCTATCTGATCATGGCGCGGATCGCGCTGCCGCGCATCGGCGACGTGCTGGATGCGCGGCTGAAACGCATCGACGGCAATCTTGATAAGGCCGAAGCCCTCAAGGAAGAGGCCGAGGCGGCGCGTGAAGCCTATGAGAAGTCCCTCGCCGAAGCCCACGCCGAGGCCCACGCCAAACTGACCGCGGCGGCGGACCGCATCGCCAAGCAGGCGGCAGAGCGCCGCGACGCCCTGGCGGAGACCCTGGACGCCCAGGCCAAGGCGGCGGAGCAGCGTATCCACGACGCCCGCGCCGAAGCCCTGGGAGAAGTCCACGCCATCGCCAGGGACATCTCCCGTGACGCCGCGGCCAAGCTGATCGGCGCCACCCCCGACGACAAGGCCATCGATGACGCCCTTGATGCCGCGGCCAGGGGGCAAGAGTGATGGCGGCCCTGGCGGCGACATCGAAGGCAGCGGCGGCTGCGGCCCATGCCGAGCCCTTCTATATGGGCGCCGAATTCTGGCTCGCGATCGCCTTCGTGCTGTTCGTCGCCGCGACGGCGAAGCCAGTGGGAAAGCTGATCGCCGAGGCCCTTGATGCGCGTTCCGCCAAGATCAAGGGCGAACTGGACGAGGCCGAGCATTTGCGCGAAGAGGCCCAGACCCTGCTTGCCAGCTTTGAACGCAAGCAGCGCGACGCGGTCAAGGAGTCAGAGGAAATCCTCGACATTGCCGAGGCCGAGGCCAGGAACCTGGCCGAGACCGCCGCCCAGGATCTCACCGAAACCCTACAGCGCCTCGAGCAACTGGCGCTCGACAAGATCGCCCAGGCCGAGGCCCAGGCCATAGACGAGGTCCGCGATGCCGCCGTCGATCTGGCGCTGAGGACCACCCGTGAATTGATCGTCCGCAACCTCGATGACCAAAGGGCCCAGGCCCTGATCGAAGGCGCCATCAAGGACCTGCCGCAAAAGCTGTAGTGACCGAGTGACGGCGCACGGTCAGCCGCCGCCCGCCCCCTCACCTTCGCCACCCTTTCGCCAGCGCAGCACCGGATGGCGCGCCGCCTTGGTCTCGTCGAGGCGCCGGCGCGGCGCCAGCCTGGGCGCGCTCAAGAAAAATTCCGCATCGCCGGACTTGGCGCGCGCCGCCAGGGCTTTGACGGTGGTGATGAACTGATCGAGGCTGGCCTTGCTCTCGGTCTCGGTGGGCTCGCACAGCAAGGCGCCGTGGACGTCGAGTGGGAAGTAGGTGGTGGTGGGATGGAAGCCCTCATCGATCAGGGCCTTGGAGAAATCGAGGGTGGTGACGCCGGTGTCCTGGAGAAAACCGTCGTCGAACAGCACCTCGTGCATGCAGGGCCCCGGATAGGGCAGCGTCAGCGTATCCTGCAATCGCACCAACAGGTAATTGGCGCAAAGCACCGCATCATCGGAGGCCTGACGCAGCCCGTCGCCGCCGAGCGACATCATGTAGGCCAGGGCGCGCACGAACACCCCGATCTGGCCGTGGAAGCCGCGAAGCCGCCCGATGGTCTTGGCGCCCTCGCCGTCGGCACCGGCATGCTCGATCAGGCGGAAACCGCTATCGCCATGAACCACCAAGGGCAGCGGCGCATAGGGGGCAAGGTCCGCGACCAAAGCCACCGGTCCGCTGCCCGGCCCGCCGCCGCCATGGGGGGTGGAAAAGGTCTTGTGCAGGTTTAGATGCATGACATCGATGCCGAGATCGGCGGGCCTGACCCGGCCGACGATGGCGTTGAAATTGGCGCCGTCGCAATAGAAGAAGGCGCCGGCATGGTGGACCGCCGCCGCGATCTCCATGATCTCGTCCTCGAACAGGCCGCAGGTGTTGGGGTTGGTCAACATGATGGCGGCGACATCACCGTCGAGCTTGGCCTTGAGGGCGGTGAAATCGATCCGGCCCCGGCGGTTGGAGGGGATGTGCTCGACCTCGTAGCCACAGCCGACGGCGGTGGCGGGATTGGTGCCATGGGCGGAATCCGGCACCAGCACCTTACGCCTGGGATCGCCCCGGTCTTCCAGGGCGGAGCGGATCGACATGATGCCGCAAAGCTCACCCTGGGCGCCGGCGGCCGGCGACATGGCGAAGGCCGGCATCCCGGTCAGCACCTGTAGCCAGTGGCTGAGAGTTTCGATGAGCTCCAAGGCGCCCTGCACCGTCGCCAGGGGCTGCAACGGATGAAGATCGGCGAAGCCGGCAAGCCGCGCCAGCTTTTCGTTGAGCCGCGGGTTGTGCTTCATGGTGCACGAGCCCAGAGGATAGAACCCGGCATCGATGGCGTAGTTCTTCTGGCTCAAGCGGGTGAAATGGCGCACCACTTCGGGCTCGGAAAGACCCGGCAGGCCAAGGTCACTTGTCCGCTGCAATCCGCCGAGACGGTCCGCCACCGCATCGGGCTGCGGCAGATCGACGCCAGAGCGGCCGGGGCTGTCCTGCTCGAAGATCAGGGTCTCCTCGATGGCAAGGCCGCGATTGCCGGTGATTGTGGCGGGAGATTCCCCGTTCTCGCTCACAGCACGTCTCCCAGCGCCTGGGCCAGGGCGGTGATATCGGCGTCGGAATTGGTCTCGCTGGCGGCAACAAGCAGGAGATTTTCGAAGCCCTCGATTTCGGGGTAAAGACGCGAAACCGGCACCCCGCCGAGCACCCCCAAGTCTGCAAGATCATCGGCGACAGCGGCGGCGGGCCGGGGAAGCTTCACGGTGAATTCGTTGAAGAAATTCTCGGTGATGACATCGGCGCCCCGAACCCCGGCCAGGGCCTCGGCGCATTTGACGGCGCGGTGATGGTTGATACGCGCCAGACGCTCGAAGCCGACCGATCCCAGCAGCGCCAGATGCACGGTGAAGGCCAGCGCACAGAGCCCGGAATTGGTGCAGATGTTGCTGGTGGCCTTTTCCCGGCGGATATGCTGCTCCCGCGTCGCCAGGGTCAGGACCCAGCCGCGGCGGCCCTCGATGTCGGTGGTCTCGCCGGAGATGCGGCCCGGCATCTGGCGCACGAATTCATCGCGGCTGGCGAACAGCCCGACATAGGGTCCGCCGAAACTCAACGAATTGCCGAGAGACTGGCCTTCGGCGACGACGATATCCGCGTCCATCTCGCCCGGCGGCCGCACGCAACCGAGCGAGACCACCTCGGCGACGGCGACGATCAGGAGCGCGCCGACATCGTGACAGTGCCGGGCCAGGGGGGCGAAATCCTGCAAGCGGCCAAACACATCCGGGTTCTGCACCACGACGCAGGCGGTGGCCCCGTCGATCAGGGTGGCGAGTTCAACGGCGCCCTCGAAATGGGGCGCCGGATTGGGCGGCGGCGCCACGATCTCGACCCCGGTGAATTGGGCGAAGGTGGTGACGCAGTCGCGGTAATGGGGGTGGAGGCCCGCCGACAGCACCACCTTGTCGCGGCCGGTGATGCGCCGCGCCATCATCACCGCCTCGGCGGTGGCGCTGGCGCCGTCATACATCGAGGCATTGGCCACATCCATGGCGGTGATCAGCGCCACCTGGGTCTGGAATTCGTAGAGGAACTGGAGCGTGCCCTGGGAGATTTCCGGCTGATACGGGGTGTAGGAGGTCAGGAACTCGCCGCGCTGGATCAGATGGTCCACCGCGGCTGGAATGTGATGACGGTGGGCGCCGGCGCCGAGGAAACACGGCACCGCTGCGGCGCTGACATTCTTGGCCGCCATGGCGGCAAGGGCGCCTTCGACCTCGATCTCGCCGCAATGGGGAGGGAGATCAAATGGCTTCGCGATGCGCGCCGCCTTGGGCACGTCGGCGAACAGATCCTCGATCGAGCCAACGCCAATGGCATCGAGCATGAGGGTGCGGTCGGCGCCGACGAGCGGCAGGTAGCGCATCAATCGAGCCCCTTGACGTAGTCGGCATAGGCCGCTTCATCCATCAGGGCGCCGAGTTCCGCCGCGTCCGAGACCTTGATGCGGGCGAACCAGCCCTCACCTTCGGCATCCTCGTTGATGATCTCGGGTCTGGCGGCCAAATCGCCGTTGATCTCGACCACCTCGCCGGCGGCGGGCGCGGAGACTTCGCTCGCCGCCTTGACCGATTCGACCACGGCGATCTGGTCGCCGCGCCCGACCTTTTGGCCGATCTTGGGCAATTCCACATAGACCACGTCGCCCAGCTGCTCCTGGGCATAGACGCTGATGCCGATGGTGCCGGTATCGCCGTCGAGACATATCCATTCATGGTCTTCGGCGTATTTGATGTCGCTCATCCGATTTTGGCCTCCGGTTTGGGGGTTCGGTCTGGTTTAAGGGTGTTGTGCGCGACGAAAGGCAAGGGGACGACCGCAGCCGGCAGCGGCTTGCCCCGCACCACCAGGCGCAATTCGGTGCCGGGCTCGGCATGGTCGGCCGCCACATAGCCCATGGCAATGGGGCCGCCAATTGTGGGGCCGAAGCCGCCCGACGTGATGGCGCCCAATTGCCAGCCCTGGGCGTCGGTGATCTCGGTTCCGGCGCGCGCCAGGGTGCGGCCCACGGGGCGGATGCCGACCCGCTTACGACCTGGCCCCTGGCGCAATTGGCGAAGGATGACCTCGGCGCCGGGGAAGCCGCCTTCTGCGCGCCGCCTTCTGGGGATGGTCCACCCGAGACCGGCCTCGACCGGGGTGGTGGCGGTGTCGATATCGGCGCCGTAAAGGCAGAAGCCGGCCTCGAGGCGAAGGGTGTCGCGGGCGCCGAGACCCGCAGGGGAGACCTCGGATGCGGCCAGCAATGTCCGCGCCAAGGGCTCGGCCTCGGCGGCAGGGACGGAAATCTCGAAACCGTCTTCGCCGCTATAGCCCGCGCGGCTAACCCGGCAGGGTACGCCACCGACACTGAGATCGGCCGCGGCCATGAAGCCAAGGCCCCCGCATTCCGGCGCCAGGCGGCCCAACACCTGGGCGGCGGCAGGCCCTTGCAGGGCCAACAGCGCCCGGTCGTCGGCCATCGTCATACCTACCTTGGCGCCAAGGCCGGCCTGGATATGGGCAAAATCCCGGTCCTTGCAGGCGGCGTTGACCACCACCATGAGCCCACCGGAGGTGCGCCCGACAATAATATCGTCTTCGATACCGCCGGCGGAGTTGGTGAGCAGGGTGTAACGCATGGCTCCTGCCTTGAGCCCGGTGATATCGCCAGGCACCAGGGCCTCCATGGACGATGCCGCATCGGCCCCTTCGATAACAATCTGGCCCATATGGGAGATATCGAACAGGGAAGCGTGAGTGCGGGTGTGAACATGCTCATCGATAATGCCGCCGCCATATTGCAACGGCATGGCGTAGCCGGCGAAAGGCACCATCTTGGCGCCCAATTGTTCATGGAGGGCGGCAAGCGCCGTGGTTTTCAGACTGCCAGTGACCGACTTGTTCACTTTTAGCCCTCCAATCGGGGGCCCTCAAATCGAGGAAAACTCACCGCCTGGGTTGTTGACGGTTGTATTCGAGCTCGGCGCGGCGCAATTGAAAGCCGACGATAATCCTGTGGTTGGCCCCGGACGCGCCACGCCGGAGCGGTATGATCTGTTTAAGTTCATCAGCCGCTCTGGCCTGGGTGACGTTGTTGGGAAATGCCACCGGGGTTGTGAACTCCTTCTTGGCCAGGATGGCGCCGCCGGGGCCGGCGATGGCGACGAAATATTCCAAGTTCGCCTTGAAGCCCTGGATGGCCGGACCGCGCTCGGCGCCCATGGCCAAGGTCATTTCGACCGTGACCCCTTTTCTGCCGTACTTGCAGACCGCTTTCAGATTGATCAGCCGCGCCTGATAGACCACATCGGTCAGATCCCGCCCCGGGCCGGGCCGAAACTTGGTGATGGACGACGCCTCCTTGAGGATCCCGGCACGGGGACAGGCGAATGTCTCCGTCTTGCCGCCAAACATGCCGCAGCCGGAAAGCCCGATCATGGCGGCACCGGCAACCGAGATACACCGTAATGAATTCATCATTACAGCTTGTTGTGGGTGCCGTCGCAAAAGGGTGCTTTCCCGGTTTTCTTGCACCCACATAGGAAAATGCGCTTGGTCTCGGTGGCTTTGAACCGCAGGGATTTAAAGCCGGTATCGGGGTCCTTGTGGGAGCCGTCACAAAAAGGCTGGTTGGCGCTGCGCCCGCAGGCGCACCACCTATATTCCTCGTCCGCCGTCACATCGACGCCGAACGGCGCCTTCTGGACAATCACTGGTTCCGCCATGATTCTAATCCTTTCGCTTGATCGTTCAATTTCCTTGCCGTTCGCCGCAAGATGACTACTTTGTAAACCGCGTCTTCAACCCTCCGGCGGGTTATGGCGGGCCAGAGGCTACGCCCAGCAATTTAGAAAACCGGGGGGGATTAAACAAGGCGTGTGATCATCACGGCGCAAGCCGGACGACCCCGGACCCAGGGTGTGAATTCGGGGGAAATGATTTCGATGGGTGTGATTTCGATGCGGAATATGGACAAACCGGGGCTCACCATATTGCTTGCCAGCCCCCGCGGCTTCTGCGCCGGGGTTGACCGCGCCATCCAGGTGGTGGAGACGGCGTTGGAGCGCTTCGGCGCCCCGGTCTATGTGCGCCATGAAATCGTCCACAACCGCCACGTGGTCGAGGGGCTCGAGGTCAAGGGCGCCATTTTCGTCGAGGAGCTGGACGAGGCCCCCGACGATGCCGCCATCATCTTCTCCGCCCATGGCGTCTCCAAGGCGGTGACCGCCGAAGCCAAACGGCGCAAGCTGCACCAACTCGACGCCACCTGCCCCCTGGTCAGCAAGGTCCACAATGAAGGCCGCCACCACCATACCGCCGGCCGTCAAATCCTGCTGATCGGCCATGCCGGCCATCCCGAGGTCGAAGGCACCATGGGCCAGCTGCCCGAAGGCGCCATCGTTCTGGTGGAGAATGAAGATCAGGCCAAAACCGTCGAGGTCGATGACCCCGGCAATCTCGCTTATATCACCCAGACCACGCTGTCGATCGACGACACCACCGGCATCGTCGCCATCCTGAGAGACCGCTTCCCCAATATCCGCGGCCCCAACAGCGCCGATATCTGTTACGCCACCTCCAACCGCCAGCATGCGGTCAAGGAAATCGCGCCGCGCTGCGATGCCCTCATCGTCATCGGCGCGCCGAATTCGTCCAACTCCAACCGCCTGGTCGAAGTCGCGAAAATGACCGGTTGCTCCAACTCCTTCCTGGTGCAGTGCGCCGACGATGTCGACTGGTCGGCCTTGAACGGCGTCGAGTGCCTCGGCATCACCGCGGGCGCGTCGGCGCCGGAAGTTCTGGTGGAGGAACTGATCGAAGCCTGCCGCCAGCGCTACACCGTCTCCCTTGAAGAGGTGACCGTCACCCGCGAAGAAATCAGCTTCAGCCTGCCACGCGCCCTCACCAACTGAGCATGGCGGTATATACCGAAGTTTGCGACGAGGACCTGAAGGCCTTTATCGCCCAATATGATCTCGGCGAGGTGGTCTCCTACAAGGGCATCGCCGAGGGGGTCGAAAACACCAATTTCCTGTTGCAGACCACCAAGGACATCTTCGTGCTCACCCTCTATGAGCGGCGCGTCGCCCAACAGGACCTGCCATTCTTCTTAGGCCTGATGGAGCATTTGGCCGGCAACGGCATTGCCTGTCCGACCCCGATCCACGGCAGTGACGGCGAGGCCTTGCGCCAGTTGTGCGGCCGGCCCGCGGCGGTGATTAGCTTCCTCCACGGCATGTGGCCGCGCCGCATACGCCCCCAGCATTGCGCCGGCCTCGGCGAGGCGATGGCCCATATGCACATCGCCGGGGCATCCTATGGCTTATGCCGGGCCAATGATCTATCGGTCGGGGGCTGGCGGCCACTTTTTCAACAGATCGAGGGGGGCGCCGACGAGGTCAAGCCCGGCCTCGCCCGGGAACTCGGCGCCGAGCTCGAGAAATTGGAGCAGGGCTGGCCCGACAATCTGCCCACCGGCATCATCCATGGCGATCTGTTCCCCGACAACGTGTTCTTCCTCGATGGCGGGCTCTCGGGCATCATCGACTTCTATTTCGCCTGCAATGATTTCTTCGCCTACGACCTTGCCGTCTGCCTCAACGCCTGGTGCTTCGAGGATGACGGCAGCTTCAACATCACCAAGGCGCGCCAATTGTTGTTGTCCTACCGCGAGGTGCGCCCGTTCTCGGCGGCGGAACTCGACGCCCTGCCCCTGCTGGCCCGCGGCAGCGCCCTGCGCTTTCTGCTGACCCGGCTCTATGACTGGCTCAACCACCCCGAAGGGGCCTGGGTCAAGCCCAAGGACCCCCTGGAATATCTCGAAAAGCTCCATTTCCATCAAGGCGCCAAGGGCGCCGGCGATTATGGCCTCGACTGAGCATGACGCGGGCACTGGCGCCGGTGTGGTCGAGATCTACACCGACGGCGCCTGCAGCGGCAATCCCGGGCCCGGCGGCTGGGGGGTGGTGCTGCGTTACAATGGCACCGACCGCGAACTTGCCGGCGGCGAGGCCCTGACCACCAACAACCGCATGGAACTGATGGCGGCGATCCAGGGCCTCGAGGCCCTGACCCGGCCGGTCAAGGCGCGGCTCCATACCGACAGCACCTATGTGCGCGACGGCATCGACCAGTGGATCCACAAATGGAAGGCCAACGGCTGGAAGACGGCGGCGCGCAAGCCGGTGAAGAATGTCGATCTGTGGCAACGGCTCGAGGCGGCGGCGGCGCGCCACCAGATCAAATGGTTATGGATCAAGGGCCATGCCGGCCACCCGGAAAACGAACGCTGTGACGAACTCGCCCGCGGCGCCATGCCCCAGCCGCCCAAGACTTAGGGCGAGGTTTTCGATAGGGTGCCCAGGGACTCGGACGGGGACTTTGACGGTGACTGGGCGGGGGCGGGTTTGGCGCCGGCGCGGCCGAGGGCCCGGAGCACCCCATCGGTGGTCAGCAGTTCGGACAGCACAATGCCCGAAGGCGCGCCCGGGCCATAGACCACGTTGAAGGGAATGCCGTAACGGCCGAAACCGGCCAGATATTCGGCGATCGCGCGGTTGGGGCGGGTCCAATCGGCGCGCATCGCCACCACGTCGGCGCCCTCGAGGCGCCGCGCCACCGGGCCGCGGTCGAGCACCAGGGCCTTGTTGACCTGGCAGCTGACGCACCAATCCGCGGTGACATCGACGAACACGGTCTTGCCGGCGCCGACATGGTTGAGGATGGCGACCTTGTCGAAGGGACGCCACATCCCATCATTGGCGATTGCCGCGCTCGGGGTCCAACTCGGCGCCAAGGCCACCGGCGCCGCGAAGGCGGCAATGGCGATGACACCCAACACCATGGCGGCGCCAAGGCGTCCCGGGCCGGTGCTGCCTTCGGCCCGGTGGCGTCCCCACAACACTCCGACCGAGGCCAGCATCAGCGCCGCCACCACACCCGCCGCCACCGCGCCCGACTGCGCCACCAACACCGAGATCAGCCATCCCGCCGTCCCCGCCAAGGCAAAGCCAAGCACCTTGCGCATAATATCCATCCACGGACCCGGCCTGGGCAGGTGCCTGGCAATGCCGGGGAAGGCGGCGACCGCCAGATAGGGCAGCGCCAGACCGGTGCCAAGGGCGGCGAACACGGCGATGATCTCCACCGGGCCACGGGCCAGCGCGAACCCCACCGCGGTTCCGAGGAACGGCGCCGAACACGGCGTCGCCAACAAGGTGGCGAAGGCGCCGGTGGCGAAGGAACCGCCGAGACGGCGGCCGGCTTCATGGTGATGGTCTTCAACCGTGCCGTCGCGCGCGAGGACCCGGCCCACCCAGTCGGGCAGACCGACATGGAAGAACCCCCACAGATTGCAGGCGAACAACACCAGCACCAGGGACATGGCGACCAGGAAGGCGGGCTGCTGGAACTGGATGCCCCAACCGATCGCCATGCCGCCGATATTCTTGAACCCCACCGCGGCCACCGCCAGCACCAGGAACGAAAACACGATGCCCGCCGCGGTGGCGAGAAACCCCAAGCGCAGATCGCGGCGGCCGCCAGCGCCATGGCCGATGACGCTCAACAGCTTTAGCGACAGCACCGGCAGCACACAGGGCATCAAATTGAGGATGAGGCCGCCGAGCAGGGCCAGGGCCAGGATGGTCAATAGCGGCGCGAACGCCACCGCCTCGGCAATGCCCGGGACGGCGGTCACCGTCTGCTCCATGGCGCGATCGCCGTCGATCAGGGTCAGGGTCAGAAGGGGGCTGGCCGGCGCCAAAGCCGCCTCGCCGCTGATGGCGACGGGAAGGCGCAGCAACGCGGTGCGCCCCTGATCCGATATCCGCACCTTCGGCGCGCCGAAGGAAAGCTGCCTGGGGCCCTCGACCAACAAATCCGGGGCTGAGAACGGAAGGGATGATCGCGCCAACACCTCGAGCACCGGCGCGTCCTTGGGGCCGTTCAGGTGCGCTTGTTCGATGCTAAGACCCTGGACCGGCCCCGGCCCCTTGCCCGGCACCCGCGCCTGGTAGCGGTCGATCAAGGCGGTGAAGCTGCTCGGCGCCGCCGGGCCCATGGGCAGCTTCAAGGCAAGCGTGGCCTCATAGGGGATGCAGATCTCATCGCACAACAAATACCGCACCACGGCCTTGGCATGGACAGCCCGGCCCGGGGTGCGCACCTCATAGGTGATGGGCAGCACCACGTCCCCGGTGTAAACGTAGGTGTTGAGGCCGAAAATGCTGTAGCGCTTGGGCGCCGGCCAGGATGGGGTGGCGGCGGCGAGATTGCCCGAGCCCGCCCAGTCGATCACCGGCGGATACCCGGCATCCCCCGGCGAGCGCCAATAGATCTTCCATTTGGGCGCAAGGCGAAACTGTAGACCGAGGCGCAGGCTGGCGAGCCCCCCGACGGCGGTGGTGGCCGAGACCAGGCGGACCTGGGCATGGTCGTTCCGCGACCACTGGGATGCCGCCGGGGCCTGAGCCTGAGCCTGAGCCTGAGCCTGGGCCTGGACCGGAGCCGGGGCGATGGCAAAGGCGGCAACCAGCCCCCACAGCCATATGCGCCCGGAAATCAAGGCTTTATACCACGTCATATCATGTCAACATATTGAAAATAAACGGTTTTCCAAATCCGGCAGACGGCTTGCACTCGGACATGCTGGTTTAGCGCAAGAATCCGCAACCTGTTCATCAAATAACATCAAAAGTCTGTTACAATGTTTTAACCTAGCTTAGCAAAGGATTAACGGGACAGAAATTGGTGTTTCAATGCCGCCTGTGAAACCGGAACCGGGATATTTCACCGGACAGCTTCTCATCGCCATGCCGCATATGGGCGATCCCCGATTCGCGCGCTCCATCATCTATATCTGTGCCCACACCAGTGACGGTGCAATGGGTTTGGTGATCAACCGCCAGATTGATTCCATAACCTTCACCGACTTGTTGAAGCAACTGAAAATCGAGACCGCCGACCCCGACAACAGGATTCAGGTGATGTTCGGCGGGCCGGTGGAAGTGGGACGGGGCTTTGTTCTCCATACCGCCGATTACATGGAAAAGTCGACCCTTTTGGTCGACAACGATATCGCCCTGACCGCCACCCTCGATGTTCTCAAGGGCATCGCCCGGGGATCGGGCCCACGGCGCAATCTCCTCGCCTTGGGCTATGCCGGCTGGGGCCCTGGCCAACTCGACGCCGAAATCGAGGCCAATGGCTGGCTCAATGTCGACGCCGACGAGGAATTGATGTTTGACAAGGACATCGACACCAAGTGGAAGCGCGCCATGGCCAAACTCGGCGTTGATTTGACCAAGCTGTCGGGCCAATCGGGCCGCGCCTAGCCCGCCAGCCTCTCCAACCACGAAAACAGTCCGAATCCGCCGGTTCCCGGCCCTCCCCCTTCACGGTTTCCGGCCATGGTTATCAATTCCTTTACCATGGGCCTGCTCTAATTGGCGGGACGGGTGTCTTTGCGGCCTTTATCTGACTATGCGAAGTGGGAACGGCGAGCAAGAACCATGGCGACCAATGCAGCAAGTACTGGCACGGTGATCCAGATGCCCACACGGCAGCGGATGACGGCGGATACCCCCGCCGTCGAGAAGCTGTTGGCGCGCATCCCCACCGACAGCGGCATTGCCTTCACCGACGAACAGCTCGAAGTGATCGACCTCGCCTTTTCCAACTGGAATGGCGTTCACCCCATCGAAGTCCGCTGCTCCATCCCGATCTGGCGGCGGGTCTATCTCAGCATTGTGGTCGGCCCGGAACGGCGCTCCCCCGAGCGCCGCAAACAGGACCGCAAGAACCATCCCCTGATGATTTTCGGCAATATCGTGCTGACGACCGCATCCCTGATCACGGTGGGGCTGGTGCTGATGCTCTATGGTGATGGCATCTTCAACTTGTTCAAGGAAGGCTGGTTCCTGTTCCTGCAACAGATCAGCGCGGCCCAGAATTTCCTGTTCAGCGTCTGACCGCACCCAGCAATTTAGCGGGATTCATTTCGCCGCCTGTTCAACTTCCTGATAGTTCTCTACCGCCGCCTCCGCGCCGTTCCCGGACTTGCTCCGTGACGGCTTGGCCTTGCCCAACTCCTCGCGCAGGATGGCGAACAGCATGTGGTCGCTCCACACCCCATTGATCTTGAGGTATTTGGGCGCGAAGCCCTCTTCGCGGAAGCCGCACTTATCCAGAAGGCCCCGGCTCGCGGTATTGGTGGGCAGGCATGCGGCCTCGACGCGATGCAGGCCGAGGCGTTCGAACGCGAAAGGCAGGACGCACTGTATCGCCTCGGACATGTAGCCATTTCGGGCGTAAGGCTGGCCAATCCAGTAGCCCAGCGAGGCGCATTGGGCAACGCCGCGGCGCAGGTTGGTGAGGCTGACGCCGCCCAAAAGCACATCATCATCGGTGCGAAAGATGAAAAAGCTGTAGCCGGTGCTGTTGCGCCATTCCTCGGTATAGTGGCGCTGGCGCTGACGGAAGGATGAACGGCCCAACGCGTCCCGGGGCCATGCCGGCTCCCAGGGCCTGAGAAAATCCTCTGATTCGCGCCGCAGATCGGACCACGCCTGCCAATCGGTTTCGCGCGGCGGACGCAGATAGACCGGCCCATGCTTGAGCCGTTCATCGGAGGCCGGCGGCAACATCCCTCTCAAGAAATCCATCATTGGCCCACCCCACCGGATTGGGAGTGATCCTGGCCGCGGCCACCGAAGCGCGCGGCGACAGGCGTCATGGCCTCGACGCGGCCGACCGGACCCAGCGCGGTGAACACCGGCCGGCTGGCTATGAGCCTCCCGGCGACCCGGCTGATGGCGGCAATGTCGACGGCCTCGACCTTGGCCAGAACCTCGTCAAGGGGCAGAGGATGGCCATAGATCAAACTGTGCTGGCCGAGCCGTTCACAGCGCGCAGAGGTGCTTTCCAACGCCATCATCATGCCCGCCTTGAACTGGGCCTTGACCCGGTTGAGCTCTTCTTCCTTGACGGTGGCGCCGATGGCGCTGATCTCGTCGCACAGCACCGGTATCAACTCCTCGACCTCTTTCTCGCCGGTCCCGGCATAGACCCCAAACAGCCCGCCATCAGCGTAGCTCGAGGAGAAACTATAGATGCTATAGACCAGCCCGCGCTTCTCGCGGATTTCCTGGAACAGGCGCGACGACATGCCGCCTCCCAACAAGTTCGACAACAAGGAAACCGCATAGAAATCCGGATCCTTATAGGGAATGCCATCGAAGCCGACGACCAGGTGGACCTGTTCCAGGTCGCGGTGTTGATGGCCCTCGCCGCCGCCATAACGCGCCCCCTCGGCCCCTAAAGGTTGGCTGGACGGCAGGCCGCCGAATTCGGCCTTGGCCAGATCGACAAGGGCGCCATGGTCGACACGGCCCGCCGCCGCCAGCACCATGCGTGGCCCGTAATAGTTGTCGCGCATATAGCCGGAAATCGCCTCGCGGCTCATGGCGCCAACGATCTCCGCCGAGCCGAGAATGGGCCGGCCCAGGGACTGGCGCGGATAGGCCATCTCCTGGAACATGTCGAAGATGATGTCGTCGGGGGTGTCGAAGGACTGGCCGATTTCCTGGATGACGACGGCGCGTTCGCGCTCGAGCTCGTCTTTATCGAAGATCGAATGCTGCAGGATGTCGGCGAGGATATCGACCGCCAGCGGCACATCGTCCTTGAGCACCCGGGCGTAATAGGCCGTGTTCTCCCGCGAGGTATAGGCGTTGAGATGGCCGCCGACATTTTCGATCTGCTCGGCGATATCCTTGGCGCTGCGCCGCTCGGTGCCCTTGAACGCCATGTGCTCCAACAGATGGGCGACGCCGTTGATGTCCTTGGACTCGTGGCGGGCCCCGACGCCGACCCAGACCCCGACCGAGGCGGTCTCGACCGTATCCATGGCGTCGGTCACCACCTTGAGGCCATTGTCCAGAATCGTGACTTCGACGGTCATGCCACCCTCTTCTCTAACGCGTGGGCGCGGATGAAGCCGCGGACGGCGGCGACATCATTTCCCAGAGTCTCGTATTGTTCGGGCCGCTCGTAAAGCCCTTTGAGGCGCGCCGGCAATGGCGGGTTGATCCCGGTGGCGCGGGTGACCGCTTCGGGGAACTTGGCGGGATGGGCGGTGGCGAGCGCGACCATGGGCACGGAAGGATCGCGGCGGTGGGCCCGGCCTCCGGCGACAGCTACGGCGCTGTGGGGGTCCAAAAGCTCGCCACATTCATCATGAACCCGGGCGATGGTCTCCAGGGTCTCGTCATCGTCGACACAGTGGCCATCGAACATCTTGCGCGCTTCCCCAAGCAGCCCCTGGTCCAGGGAAATCTCCCCGGTGTCGTGGAACGCCGTCATTTGCTGGGCAAGGCGCGAGGCGTCGCGGCCGTAAAGCTCGAACAGGTAGCGCTCAAAATTGCTCGCCACCTGGATGTCCATGCTGGGCGACAGCGTCGGGCGGACCTCGCCGGTCTTCAAGCATCCGGTCTCGAGACAGCGCGCCAGGATATCGTTGCTATTGGTGACCAAAACCAGATGGTCGATGCCAAGGCCCATGCGACTGGCGGCGTAACCGGCGTAGATGTTGCCGAAATTCCCAGTGGGAACCGAGAACGCGATGGGCTGGTCGGGCGCGCCGAGTTCCGCCGCGGCGACGAAATAATAGACGATCTGGCCCAGGATCCGGGCCCAGTTGATGGAGTTCACGCCGGTGAGGCGGACCTCATCGCGGAAGTCGGCATCGTTGAACAGCGCCTTCACCAGGGCCTGGCAGTCGTCGAAAGTGCCCTCGATGGCGATATTGTGGACGTTGGCGGCGGCCACCGTGGTCATCTGGCGGCGCTGGACCTCGGACACCCGGCCCTTGGGGTGGAGGACGAAGATATCGATGGCGGCGTGGTCACGGCAGGCCTCGATCGCCGCCGAACCGGTGTCACCGGAGGTGGCGCAGACCACCGTCGCCCGCTCGCCGCGTTGGCCCAGCACATGGTCGAACAGATTGCCCAGCAGCTGCATGGCGCAGTCCTTGAACGCCAGGGTCGGGCCATGGAACAGCTCCATCAGCCACTCATTGGGCCCGAGCTGTTTCAAGGGCGCCACCGCTTCATGGTCGAAATCCCGGTAGGTGGCGGCAACCAGGTCGGCGAAGGTGGCGGCGTCGATGTCGTCTTCGACGAACGGCGCCATGATGCGCAAGGCGGCATCGGCATAGCCCAGGCCCTTGAGGCCACGAATGTCGTCGGCGGTGAATTGGGGCCAGGCTTCGGGCACGTAAAGGCCGCCGTCGCGGGCAAGCCCGCACAACAGGGTTTCGTTGAAGCCAAGGACCGGCGCCGAGCCCCGGGTGCTGATGTAACGCAACGGCAAAACCTCCGAATCACAGCCCTTTAGCGGCCAGCCGCCAGCCGCATCGAGTGATATCCGCCCGTGAGACTATAGCGCGCGCCTTGCATCGGCAACCATCACGCCGGCCCCCTTACGCGCCCAGATAGCGGTCCCTCAGATGTTGCTTGTAAAGCCCGGGTTCAAGCGGCTTGCCCGTCGCGGCCAACAGCAATTCCGAGGTTGTCGGACGCGACCCCTGGCCGTGGACGTTGTCGCGCATCCAGGCGATGACGGTGGTGAAATCGCCCTTACCGAGACGCGTCATGGTGTCTGCGTCGGCGCGCTTGGCGGCGTCGAACAACTGCGCAGCCGCCATGGCGCCCAGGGAATAGGTCGGGAAATAGCCCCAGGCGCCGTCATACCAGTGGATGTCCTGGAGGCACCCTTCACCGTCATTGGCCGGCCTCAGCCCCAAGAACCCCTCAAGGGCATCGTTCCAGGCGCCGGGCAGGTCTTCGAACGCCAGATCCCCGGCGATGATGGCCTGTTCCAGGCGGTAGCGCATGATGACGTGGCAGGGATAGGTGACCTCGTCGGCGTCGACACGGATCATCCCCGGCGCGACCCGGGTATAGAGCCGGTAGAGATTCTCCGCCTCCCAGGCCTCGCCGCCGCCGCCGAAGGCCCGGCGCAACAACGGCGCCATGAAGGTGATGAATTCGCGGCTGCGGCAGGCCTGCATTTCCACCAGCAGGGACTGGCTCTCATGCAACGCCATGCCGCGGGCTTGGCCCACCGGTTGATGTCGCCATGTCCTGGGCAGACCTTGTTCATAGAGGGCATGGCCGGTTTCGTGCAGCACCCCCATCACCGCCGGCATGAAATCATCGGTGATATAGCGCGTCGTGATGCGGACATCTTCCGGCACCCCGCCGCAGAACGGATGATGGCTGATATCGAGGCGGCCATGGTCGAAATCGAATCCGACGACCTCCATCAGCCCGGCACACAAGCGGCGCTGGGCGTCCTCATCGAACGGCCCTTCGAGGGAGACAGGCGCCGGCTTGCTTGCCTGGTGGTCCAGCACCTGGCCCAGGAAGCCGGGCAGGAATGCCGCCAGATCATCGAACACCGGGTCGATTTCGGCGGCGCGGGCGCCGGGCTCATGTTCGTCCAAAAGCGCGTCATAGGGCGTGCAGCCGAGCGCTTCGCCCTTGGCCTGGGCGGCCTCGCGCACCAGGGCGAGCACCCCCTTGGCCGGTTCGAGTACGGCGGCAAAGTCGCTTTCATCCTTGGCCCGGCGCCACAGCATCTCACACGAAGCGCAGGCCTTTGACAGCGCCGCGACCAATTCGGGCGTCACCGCCGTGGCGTGAGTCCAGATGCGGCGCATCTCGCGGAGATTGGCGCGCTGCCAGTCGTCGAGTTCCACCCTTTGGCCCTCGGCGGCGGCAAGCAGGTCCGCCATGGCGGCGGTGTTGAGGATTTCATGGGCGATGACCTTGAGGGTGGCGAGCTGTTCGCCGCGGGCCTCGACGCCGCCTTGGGGCATCATCGCCGCCATGTCCCAATGGAGCATGGCTATGACGTCCGACACCCGCCCCAGCCGTTGGAAGTGCCGTTCCAGTTCGCCATAGGGGGCGTTGGTCATGGCACCTCAATCGCTATCGCGCATGTCCTGGCGCGCGCGCCACTTCTTCCGGCCGATGAAGAAAACGACGGCCACGACGGCGATGCCAAGGAGAATCAATGGCCCCAACCCGGTGGCGACGCCACCGGTACCATGGGCCCAGGCTGGCGAAATCAACATCCCGACCCCTTCGAGGCCATCAAATAAGAGCTAGCGCAAAGCGCGTTCACCGGCCCGACGGCCCAGTCCGGCGGCACGGATTACCCCCCCGCGAAGAAGATGCCCCGCGAAAAGATGGTGTTGCCGGCTTCGTGGGTCATCAGGAAGACAAACACCATTATCGCCACCGGTGGGACCATGATGGCATAGACCAGGGCAAGGCGCTCCCACATCATGTGCATGAAGACGGAAACGATCAGCCCCGCCTTCAAAAGCATGAAGATGATGATCAGGGTCCATCTGAGATAGCCCTGGACGTGAAAGAAGTCGACAAGATAGGACCCGGTGCTGAGGACGAAGAGCCACGCCCAGATCTTGATATAGATACCAAGAGGATGTTGTTGGCCTTCTACGTGTGCGTCTGCGTGTGTCATGTTTACGCCTTACCAAAGATAGAAAAATGCAAAGATGAAGACCCACACCAAATCGACAAAATGCCAATACAGGCCCATGGTCTCGACAATTCCGTATTCGCCCTTGCGGCTGGTGAAGAAGCCGCGCTTCTGGGTGTCGTAATCCCCACGCCAAACCTTCCGCGCGATCAGGACCAGGAACAACACCCCGACCGACACGTGAAAGCCGTGGAAACCGGTGATCATGAAGAAGGTCGAGCCAAACTGGGGCGCGCCCATGGGATTGCCCCAGGGACGAACCCCTTCTTCGACGATCAGCTTGGTCCACTCGAAGGCCTGCATGCCGAC
>CBDUSV010000001.1:0-65893 GCA_965369885.1 uncultured bacterium | reverse complement strand
AATCCGTCCGCTGGAACAAAGGGTCCGGACCGCAAGAATGAACCGCGGGATTCGGCAAACACTGCATTTCGCACAGCCTTCCCGCAACCATATTGCCTGGCGTCGGAATAAATCTGAATCCGCTCTGATTTGGCCCCGTCCCACCTAGCCCCCCTCTCCCCTGGGTGTCCCTGCCGAAATTTGTGATAACCTTGACCCCATGTGGACCGATGTCGTCGATCTCAGGGATTTCTATGCCACCAGCCCGGGGCGGATGGCCCGGCGCCTGGTCAACCACCGCATCCGCGCCATCTGGCCCGATCTCACCGGCCAGCGCCTCTTGGGGCTGGGCTATCCGGTGCCCTATCTCGGCGCCTTTCAGGACGAGGCCGAGCGCACATTGGCGGTGATGGCGGCACAGCAAGGCGTGCTGCACTGGCCGCAATCGGGCCCCAACCAGGTGGCGCTGGTCGACGAGGCCGAACTGCCGTTTCCCGACCAGTCCCTCGACCGGGTGATGCTGGTCCACGCCCTGGAATTCTCAGAACAAGTGCGCCCCATGCTGCGTGAGGCCTGGCGGGTGATGACCTCGGGCGGCAGGCTTCTGGTGGTGGTGCCGAACCGGCGCGGCATCTGGGCGCGGTTGGAGCGCACGCCGTTCGGCCGTGGCCAACCCTACAGCTACGGCCAGCTCTCCCGGTTGCTGCGCGAAAACCAGTTTACCCCGGTCACCAACGCCGCCGCGCTTTTTGCCCCGCCGAGCGCGTCGCGCATGGTGCTGTCGGCGGCGCCGGCCTGGGAACGGCTGGGGTCGCGCTGGTTCAGGACCGTCGCCGGGGTCGTCATCATCGAGGCCTCGAAGCAGATCTACGCCGCCTCCGCGGTGCGCCAACGCCGCCGCCGGCGCCGGGGGGCCTATCTTCCGGTCGGCCAGGGCTCACCCCGGGACAACACGGAAACGTCTTAAAGCTGAAGCATCAGGCGAGGACGAAGACCGCTTGGGCGCCCAGCAGATTGGCGAGAAGGCTGGTGGGGCGGACTTCGCGGGTGCGGCCGGCATGGCCGATGGTGAAGCAGCGCTCGATGGTGATTCCCAACTCGTCGCACAGAATGACGAAATCCCGGATGGTGCAGAGACGGATATTGTCGGTGTTGCACCAGTCGTGCTCATCGGCGTCGGAAACCGGCATGCGGCCCTGGAACAGCAATTGGGCGCGCACCCGCCAATAGCCGAAATTGGTGATCGAGACGATGGCCCGATTGCCGATGCGCAGGAACTCGGTGACGATCTCCCTGGGGTCGTGCATCGACTGCAGGGTCAGGCCAAGGATGACATAGTCGAAGGCCTCGGACGGGTAGTCCTTGAGGTCGGTTTCGGCGTCGCCCTGGATCACCGACAGGCCCTGGCTGACGCAGGCATTGACCCGGGCCGCATTGATCTCGATGCCGCGGCCGTCGACGCCCTTGTACTGGGTCAGGTGGTCGAGCAGCGCGCCGTCGCCGCAGCCGACATCCAGCACCCGGCTTCCCTCTTGCACCAGATCCGCCACCAACTGCAGATCGGCGCGGATGCTGTCCGGCGGGGCGGTTTGCCAGCGTTGGATGGAGGCATCGGAACTCATGATCAGGGCTTACCCCCGGCCACCGGGTATGTGCGCGTCCGGAGCGCGCCATCAAGGAAACCCGCCAGGGTCCTGTGATACTCGGGGAAATCCATCAGGAAGGAATCATGGCCGAGATCGGTCTCGATTTCGACGAAACTGACATTGGCGGCGACGGCATTCAAGGCATGGACGATCTCGCGGTTGTCGGCGGTCGGGAACATCCAGTCGCTGGTGAACGAGATGACGCAGAATCGGGTCCGGGTGCCGCGGAAGGCATCGGCCAGCACCCCGCCATATTCGGCGGCGAGGTCGAAATAGTCCTGGGCCCGGGTGATATAGAGGTACGAATTGGCGTCGAAACGATCGACGAAGGTGCTGCCCTGGTGGCGCAGATAGCTTTCGATCTGGAAATCGGCGTCGAACCCGTAGGTAAAGTCCTTGCGGTCCTGAAGGTTGCGGCCGAATTTCTGGTGCAGGGACTTTTCCGACAGATAGGTGATATGCGCCCCCATGCGCGCCACCGCCAGGCCCCGGTGGGGCCGCTTGCCCTGGTTGAGATAGTCGCCGCCGCACCAATTCGGGTCGGCCATGATGGCCTGGCGGCCGACCTCGTGGAAGGCGATATTCTGGGTCGAGGTCCGCGCCGCCGTCGCGATCGGCACCGCCGAGAACACCCGGTCCGGGTAGCGCGCCACCCAGTCGAGAACCTGCATGCCGCCCATGGAGCCGCCGATGACACAGAACAGCTGATCGATGCCGAGATGGTCGATCAGGAGTTTCTGGGCCTTGACCATGTCCCCGATGGTGATGACCGGGAAATCGAGCCCATAGGGCTTGCCGGTGGCCGGGTTGTCCTCCTTGGGGCCTACCGTGCCCATACAACTGCCTAAGATGTTGCAACCGATGACGAAATAGCGCTCGGTATCCAGGGGTTTGCCGGCGCCGACCAGCAGGTCCCACCATCCCTTGCGTCCCGACACCGGGTTATCGCCGGCGAGGAATTGATCCCCGGTCAGGGCATGGCAGACCAGAATGGCGTTGGATTTTTCGGCATTCAGGCTGCCATAGGTCTGGTAGGCGACGGTGAAGGGGCCGAGATCGACGCCACAGTCGAGCCTAAGCGGGGTCTCGCCCCCAAGTTCGACCTTGAAGCCGGACACATCAAAGGTCTCGGGACTGGTGGTTCCGGTGTCTTGCGGCATAATCCTTGGCCATTTCCTTGCAATAGGCGGACACAGTAGCTAGGGGCCAGGGGCAAAACAATCAACGTTTTCTTTGATTTTGGGGGCGTGGGAGACTATGACTCCCCCCTGATTTTGACCCCCTAATCTTGGCCCCTGAACTCGGCACCCGGGTGTGATATGGAACCTTCCCCCGAATCCCTCGAGGAGTTGCGTCGCGCGATCGACGATATCGACGACGACATCCACGATCTGTTGATGCGCCGGGTTGAGGTGGCGGAACGGATCGGCGCCGTCAAGGGCGATGGCGCCGGGCCGTTTCTGCGCCCCGCCCGCGAGGCCCAGGTCCTGCGCCGCCTGGTAAAACGCCACGCCGGCGCCTTTGCCCGCCGTGATCTGGTGCGGATCTGGCGTGAGATCATGTCGTCCCTGGTGCGCCTGCAAGGACCGTTTTCCATGGCCGTGTTCGACCCGGAAGGCGCCGAATGCCTCAATCTGGCGCGTGACCAATATGGCAGCCACACCCCTGTCACCATGTGCAATTCCGCCAGCGAGGCGGTGCGCGACGTGGTGGCGGGAGAGGCCACGGTGGCGGTGCTGCCGTTTCCCACCGAAGATGACGCCGAGCCCTGGTGGCCGCTGTTGCTCGCGGCCGCCGACACCGGCCCGCAAATCATCGCCCGCATCCCCTTCGCCCCCGATCCCAGAGCCGGCGGCGAGGAGCCCAAGGCGCTGGCCATCGCCATGATGAGCCCGGAGCCCACCGATGATGACCGCTCGATGGTGGTGATCGAGACCGATGACGAAATCAGCCGGGCAAAACTGAGCGAGAATTTCGCAGCCGCCGGGCTTAATCCCCTGTTCTTGGTGGAACGTCCCGGAACCCCGGAACGGTCGGGCTGGCTCCACCTGATAGAGTGCGAGGGCTTTGTCGTCGCCGGGGAGTCGAGGATCAGCCATCTCGCGGTGAATCTCGGCGAGATGGTGACCGCCATCCACGTCCTCGGCGCCTATGCGGCGCCGCTGGGGCGCGACGACATGGCATCCGAGGGTGCGTCCGGGGGGCGGCCATGACCGCTGCACCCGCCATCACACCGCGCCCGGGGATCGAGGACATCGAGCCCTACGAAGGCGGCGAATCCACCATCGAACACCATGAGCGCGTGATCAAGCTGTCGTCCAACGAAGGCGCCTTGGGGCCCAGCCCGCGCGCGGTCGCGGCCTACCAGGCGGCGGCGGCGGAGATCCACCGCTATCCCGACGGGCACGCCTCCGGGCTGCGCCGCGCCATCGCCCAGCGCTTCGGCCTCGATGAAGCACGTATCGTCTGCGGCGCCGGCTCCGACGAGCTGTTGTGCCTGCTCGCCCGGGCCTATGCCGGCGACGGCGACGAGGTGATCCACACAGAGCATGGCTTTTTGATGTATGCGATCATGGCGCGCTCGGTCGGCGCCCAGCCCATTGCCGCGCCCGAGACCGGCCTCAAGGCCGATGTCGACCAACTGCTCGGAAAGGTCACCGCCCGCACGCGGATTTTGTATCTCGCCAATCCCAACAACCCGACCGGGAGCTACCTCGATGCCGGGGAGTTGCGCCGTCTGCGCAAAGGGCTGCCCGGAAATGTCCTCCTGGTGATCGATTCCGCCTACGCCGAATTCGTCACCGATGATGACTATTCGCCGGGCATCGATCTGGTCGATGACGGCGCCAATGTGGTGATGACCCGCACCTTTTCGAAGATCTTCGCCCTCGGGGGCTTGCGTCTCGGTTGGGCCTACGCGCCGGCGCCGGTGGTCGATATCCTCAACCGCCTGCGCATGCCGTTCAGCGTCACCGCGCCGACCCTGGCGGCCGGGATCGCGGCTGTTGAGGACGTCGAATTCACCGAAGCGGCTAAGCGTCACAACCAGGTCTGGCGCGCCTGGCTTGCCGGGCGCCTGGCCGAGGCCGGCCTTGAGGTCGCGCCCAGCGCCGGAAATTTCCTGCTGGTGTGTTTCCCCGGGGATGGCTCGCGGGATGCCGCCGCCGCCGACGGTTTTCTCAAGAGCCGCGGCATTATCGTGCGCCGCCTCGGAAAATACGGCTTGGGGCAGGGCTTGCGCATCACCATCGGGATTGAGGCGGAAATGCACGCGGTCGCCGACGCGCTGGATGATTTCATGAAGGACGCCGGCTGAGCCGGGATTGCGGAACCCACCATGGCGAAAACACCCACCTCACAATCCGGCGCGAATGCCACCACCGGCGGCGGCGAAATGTTCACCCGGGTCGCTTTGATCGGCCTTGGGCTGATCGGATCGTCCCTCGCCCGGGTGATGAAGCGCGAAGGCCTTGCCGGTCACATTGTCGGCGTGGCGCAAAGCGACAAGACCCGCAAGCGCGCCTTAGAGCTCGGCTTCGTCGATAGCGTCACCGCCGAGGCCGCCGAGGCCGCCGCCGAGGCCGATCTGGTGGTGATCTGCACCCCGATTGGCGCCTATGCCGACATCGCGGCGGCCATCACCGGCAAACTCAAGCCCGGCGCCATCCTCGCCGATGTCGGATCGGTCAAGCAGGCGGTGATCGAATATTTGTCCCCGGCTGTGGCGCAAGGGGTCCATCTGGTGCCCTGCCATCCGGTGGCCGGGACCGAGCATTCGGGCCCCGATGCCGGCTTCGCCGAATTGTTCGAGGACCGCTGGTGCATCCTGACGCCACCGCCGGAAACCGATGAGGCGGCGGTGGAAAAGATGTCGGAACTGTGGCGGCGCGCCGGCTGCCAGGTCGACATCATGGACGCCGCCCATCACGACCTGGTGCTGGCGATCACGTCCCATCTGCCCCACCTCATCGCCTTCACCATCGTCGGCACCGCGACCGATCTCGAAGACCACCTGCAATCGGAGGTCATCAAGTTCGCCGCCGGCGGGTTCCGTGACTTCACCCGTATCGCCGCCTCCGATCCGGTGATGTGGCGCGACATCTTCCTCAACAACCGCGAAGCGGTGCTGGAGATGCTGGGAAGGCTGAATGAGGACCTGGTGGCTTTGCAGCGGGCGATTCGTCATGGCGAAGGCGACAAGCTCGAAGAAATGTTTGCCCGGACCCGCGAGATCCGCCGCTCCATCATCGACGCCGGGCAGGCCTAAAGCTGCCGCTTTCGGTGCACTTTTCGCGAATTGTCAAAACAGGTTCAGCCGCGGCACCTTCATCAGCGCCACCGGCCCGATGAACAGCTTGCCGTCCTGCACCGTCAAGGGAACCTTGAGCTCGGCCGGCCCACCGCCTTGCGGGCGCTTGGCCAGCAGCGACAACAACATCTTCGCGGTGTTGGCGTCCCGCGTCCTGATCGCCCTGGCAGTGGCCAGGGCATCAATGGTCTCAACGAAGCCGGTGATGGTGGCGGTCATGGCGAGGAGCGGCTGCAAGTTCTGATCCAGCGCCAGGGTCCCGGTCGCCGAAAAATTGAGCGGCCCCCAGTGAACCAGCAGGGTCTCGATATCAACGGTGCCGCCCCCGTCGCGCCATTTGACGATATCATCGATGCCAAGACGGAGCGCCAGCGGCCCCAGCACCGTGGCCACCAGGTTCACGGTGTCGATGTGGCGGCCGAGAGGAAGGCTCCTCGGGCCTAGGGCCCTGGACTTGGACGTGGGCTTGGGCAACGTCACGCCCAAGACGCCGAGGGTCACATTCGCCGTCGGGGTCCGGTGATCGGCGCCGCTTAGTGGTCCGTGATTGGCGATCAGGATGAGTTGTTGGATGGCGAGGGTGTTGCCCCCGTCCTTGGCTTTGCCCACCCCCTCAGGGGCGGCGGTGATGCCCCGGACGTCAAGGTCGAGATCACCGGCGCCGACCAGACCGGCGCCGAGACGCGCCTGGCCCGATGCGGCGTTGACCGCGATCTGGCGCGGCGCATCCCGGGCGGTGTAGCGGATGCGGTGCAAACCTTCGAGGCCGATGACCATATGGCGAATGTCCCAGGGCTTGACCGTGAGTGTGAGCCCCGCCGGCGGGCGCCATTGCCATGGTGATCTACCATTGACGCGGCCGATCGCCGGGTCCGCGATATGGCCGCGGAAGATCAGGGGGAACCCCTCGATCTTGATATCCCCATAGCTGACGAAATTGCCCTGGTCGCGCCAGTTCCGGGCCCAGTCGTCGATGCCGTCGCGCACCATCCCGGCGCCGGCGAACCAGGCGGCAACCATGCCGACGGCGAGTGCCAACACCGCCAAGCCGATCCATGAAAACCATGATCTGTTCAAACCCATCGGCCTTTCCACACGCCCGTCCATGCCCTTTGCCTGTATAGTCCGTCAACCCGCCACCGTATAGCTTGGATGAACGTGGACATGATCGATAAGTCGGGCGACATCTGGGTGTTTGGCTACGGGTCGTTGATGTGGAACCCCCAGTTCGACCATCAGGAGATGGCGCCGGCCCTGCTGCGCGGCTATCACCGGTCGTTCTGTATCTATTCCCATGTCTGGCGCGGCACCCAGGAGTGCCCCGGGTTGGTGCTGGGGCTCGATTCCGGCGGCTCGTGCAAGGGCCAGGCCTTCCTTATCGCCGAGCATAAGGCGGTGGACGTGATCGCTTATCTGGATAAGCGCGAACGGGTGACCGAAGTTTATTTAAGGCGCTCGGTCCCGGTGACGGTCACCCCTGCCGAGGGCAGCCCCAACCGGGTGATGGCTTACGCCTATGTGGTCGACCGCTCCCATCACCAATACGCCGGGAAACTGCCGGCCGATGAAGCGGCGGGCTTGATCTTCCAGGGCCGGGGCAGAAGCGGTCCCAACTACGAATATCTCGCCAGCACCGTCATCCATCTCGACGAGATGGGCATCAAGGAAAGCCCGTTGCACGTGCTCGACGCCAAGGTGCGGGCGTTGATGGAATCCAAGATCAATGATTGACGGCTTCGTGCCGGGGACGCGCCCTCAGCCGCATCTGGAATAGGCGCAGGAGATACAGACGTCGCAGTTTTCCTGGCGCACGACGCCGGCCTCGCCGCATTTGGGGCATTGGCGGAAGGGAATGTCTTCGAGCCCCACCACCTGCTTGATCGCCTCCGGGCCGGGCGCAACGGCGCCCTCGGGCTGGGCGACAAAACCGATATCGATCATATGGGCCTCGATGACATCGCCAATGGCGGCCAAGAGCGAGGGCACGTACTTGCCATCGACCCAATGGCCGCCGCGCGGATCGAACACCGCCTTCAATTCCTCGACCACGAAGGAGACATCGCCGCCGCGCCGGAACACGGCGCTGATCATCCGGGTCAACGCCACCATCCAGGCGAAATTCTCCATGTTCTTGGTATTGATGAAGATCTCGAAGGGGCGCCGGCGGCCATCCTGGATGATGTCGTTGATGGTGATGTAGACGGCGTGGTCGCTTTCCGGCCACTTGATCTTATAGGTCTTGCCGGGAAGCTCCTCGGGGCGGCTCAAGGGCTGGGTCATATAGACCACGGCGCCGGCCTCGAAGCTGTCCTCGGGCCGGGCCGGCGGCGCTTCGAGGGCAAGTTCGTGTTGCATTTTGGGTGCGTCGGCGCCCTCGACCGCGAGCACGGCGCCGGTCACCGCATTGGGCCGGTAGGTGGTGCAGCCCTTGCAGCCGGGGTCATAGGCGCTGAGATAGATGTCCTTGAAATCCTCGAAGGAGATATCGACCGGCAGATTGATGGTCTTGGAGATCGAGCTATCGATGAATTTCTGAACCGCCGCCTGCATGGCGATATGCTCATGGGGCTTCAGATGCTGGGCATCGGTGAAATAGTCGGGCAGCGGCGCGTTTTCTCCCTTGAGGCGGCGGTAGAGCCGGGTGGCGTAATCGGTGACTTCTTCTTGGTGGCGGGTGCCGTCGGCAAGGGTGATGGCGCGCGAATAGGTGAAGCTGTAAACCGGCTCCAGGCCCGAGGACACATTGTCGGCGAACAGGGAAATCGTCCCGGTCGGCGCCACCGAGGTCAAGAGCGCGTTGCGGATGCCGTGTTTGGCGATGGCGTCGCGGATATCGCCGTCAAGCTCGCGCACGGTTTCGCCCCCAAGATAGGGCTCGGCGTCGAACATCTCGAAGGCGCCTTTTTCCGCCGCCAGTTCGGTGGACGCCAGATAGGCGGCGCGCTGGATTTCCTTGACCCAGCTTTGCGAGAGGGCCACACCCTTGGCGCTGCCATAGTGGGTCCGGCACATGATCAGGGCGTCGGCAAGCCCGGTGATGCCGAGGCCGATGCGCCGCTTGCCACGGGCCTCTTGGGCCTGCTGAGGCAAGGGGAAGTCGGAGACGTCGATGGCGTTGTCCATCATGCGCACGGCGACGGGGACCAGTTCACGCAGCCTCGCCAAATCGAGCCCGGCCGAAGTCTCGAACGGATCGCGGACCAGACGGGCGAGATTGATCGAGCCCAACAGACAGGCGCCATAGGCCGGCAGGGGTTGCTCGCCGCAAGGATTGGTGGCGTGGATCTCCTCGCAGTAATGGAGATTGTTGCGGGCATTGACGCGGTCGATGAAGATGACCCCGGGCTCGGCGCAGTCATAGGTCGCGGCCATGATCTTGTCCCACAGCTGGCGCGCCCCGATGGTCTTGTAGCAGACCCCGTCGAAGCTGAGCTCCCACGCTGCGTCGCTTTTGACCGCGTCCATCAAGGCGTCGGTCACCAGCACCGAGAGGTTGAACATGCGCAGCCGTCCGGGCTCGCGCTTGGCGTCGATGAAGGCCTCGATATCGGGATGGTCGCATCTAAGCGTCGCCATCATGGCACCGCGGCGCGAGCCCGCGCTCATGATGGTTCGGCACATTGAGTCCCACACATCCATGAAGGACAACGGCCCCGAGGCATCGGCCCCGACGCCGTGGACCGGCGCGCCCTTGGGCCGGAGCGTGGAGAAGTCATAGCCGATGCCGCCGCCCTGTTGCAGGGTCAGCGCCGCTTCGGTGAGATTCTCGAAGATGCCGGTCATGTCGTCGGGGATGGCGCCCATGACGAAACAGTTGAACAGCGTCACCTTGCGCTTGGTCCCGGCGCCGGCGATGATGCGCCCGGCGGGCAGAAATTCGAAATCCTTGATGGCGTCGAAGAAGCGTTCGGCCCAGACTTCCGGGTCTTTTTCCGCCAAGGCGAGGGCGCCGGCGACGCGGCGCCAGCTATCCTCGACGGTTTTGTCCACAGGCTCGCCGTCGGCGGATTTGAAACGGTACTTCATGTCCCAGATTTGCTGGGAAATGGCTGTGATACCGGTCATTGTCTGCTCCGCTGAGCCAAAAAGTGGCCGGCCCCGGCCCGAATGCCGCCGCCGATCCCCGGTGTGATCCTCTAAAAGCCCCGATGCGCCCCACGCGACCCAAGTATAAAGCCTAGAAACCTAAGGGATTCGAGGCCCCGTCCCGATGGTCCGTGAAAAGCGGCCCAATGGGTATGGGTGCATTCTAGAAACCGGCAATGGAGCCGTCAAGAGAATGTTCTTGTTATGTTTCCAAGGGGCAAATTGTGCTTAAACCTTTGGCGCAATAGCCGGAACCGGTGATTTCCAGCAATTCTAAAGTGGCCGAAGACAATTTATCCACGGAGTTGTCCCCGGTGATCGGAAGGCGGATCGGCGCTTTTTTCGGCGCTGCAACCTCAATCCGTGCTTGGCAGCGCGCCGTTTTTGCCCGTCGCCTCGGCTTCCAGGCGCCTTGTCGCGGTTTCGATGCGCCGTTCAAGCTCATTCATGAATTCTTCGCGGCCAAGGCCGGGCGCGATCGGGGCCAGGAACTCCAAGGTGATGGTGCCGGGATGCTTGATGAAGGTGCGCCGGCCCCAGAACAGACCGGAATTCACCGCCACCGGCACCACCGGGCGGTCCAGGTCCTTATAGAGCGCGGCTATGCCGGGCTGATAGTGCCGGTGTTGTCCGGGAGCGACCCGGGTTCCTTCAGGAAATATAATCACGGACCGTCCCTGGTCAATGGTCTTGCGCCCACCGCGGACCAAAGATCTCAGCGCCCGGGCGCCACCGCCCCGGTCGATCCCGATCATGCCGGCGCGGCGCGCAAACCAGCCATAGAATGGAATCAGGAAGAGCTCCTTCTTGATCGCCAGGCTGGGCGAGCCCAACAGCGCGGGGAAAGCGAACGTGTCCCAGGCCGACTGGTGCTTGGAGGCGAAGATCACCGGCCCATCGGGAATGTGTTCGCGGCCCCGGACCCTGTGGCCGAGCCCGGTGATGCCGGCCAGCAGGCCGAGCACGGCGCGGGACCACAAAATACCACCCGCAATCATGACCCTTCGCGGCGCCACCAGGAGCGGAAAATAGACCACCGATATCACCGCGGTGAGCACGAAGACTCCGACATAGAACAGGGCCGAGCGCAGCACCGTCATCGCCGCCCACCGGACTTGGCCGCCCCTTTGCCACTGGCAACAAGGCCCCAGGCGAGGGCCACGACATATTTGAAGTGTTCGCGAAGGATCAAAGAGGTGGTGCCGGGCCAGAGCCACCAGCCCTCGCCCTTGAAATTCTTCGGGAACACCGGGTGGGGGATCACGGTGATGGCGGGCATGGCGCGGCGGAATTCCAACAGCGAGCGCTGCATATGGTAATTGGCCGTGACCAGGCGCAGAGAGCGGAAATTCTCCTTGGCCATCCATTGGGCGGTCTCATGGGCATTGCCCTCGGTGTCGTCGGCGGTGTAGCCGAGGGTGACGCAGCATTCCAATTCCTTCGGCGCCTGGCGCGACATGCGCAACAGTTCGGCCACGTCGACACCATGATAGACGCCGGAGACGAACAGCTTCCGGGCCCGCTTTTGCGCCAGAAGCTCGAAGCCGGCCCGCAGCCGGTCGCTGCCGCCGGTGAGCACAACCACCGCATCGGTCGGGCTCGACAGGTTGGCGACCTGGCGCGGGATGTTTTCGGCGAACCACACCAGCGCCCAGGTCCAACCGGCGATGATCGCCAACACCACCACCGCGGTCCACTTCGCCAGGCGGCGGGAGCCATGGGAATGTAGCCTAGCCATCGCCTTCCTTCACGGCATCCGCGCCAGCACCTTGAGCACGGTGACGCGGGCGGTGATCATGCTGATCAGGGCGACAATCACCGGGATTGCGGCCAATATCAGCCATTGCGACAGATCGAGCGACAGTTTCGGCATCAGCGACGCCTGCAACTGGGCCGAGATCAAGCCGAGCGCAAGCAAGGTTGCGGCGGCGAGGACGAAGCCGATGACGCTGCCGCTCAATCCCAGACCCAGGGCCTGGAACTGGAACTGCCGCGCCACGTAGCCGTCCTGGGCGCCGATGAAGTGCATGAGCTCGATGAACTCATGATGGATGGAAAGGCCGGCCCGGGTCACGAAAATGACCGTGGCGACGGCGGCGGCGCTGACCAGGAAGACGATTGCGGCGGCGATCAACTGGGTGAAACGGGCGAGCAGGATCAAACGTTCGAGCCATTTCCTGTGGTCGTCGACGGTGGCGCCGGGCACGGCGCCATCCAACACCGCGCCAAGACCATCCATGTTGATCCGCGCTTCGGGCCGGATCTTGACGTCGATCAGCGCCGGCAGCGGCAATTCGGCGGCGAAGTCGCCGGTGCCGAGCCAGGGCTCGAGCAGGGCCTTGATCTCGGCAATGCCGAGCACCCGGACCTGGGCGATGCCGGGGGTGCCGCGCAGCACCTTTACGGCCTTGGCCACGCGCTTAAGCTGGTGGGTCTTGGCGCCGCGCCCGGCCGCGGCCTTGCCGGTCAAGGGCGGAATCTGCACTGTCAGGGTTCCGCTCAACCCCTGGTCCCAGCGCCCGGCCGCGTCATTGAGAACCAGAAGCCCGGCAAGGGCCAGGGTCGCGAGATACACCATGATCGCCACCAGCCAAGGCAGGAAACGCCGCGAGGCATCCTGTTGCATAGGCAGATCGGTGCGGTTTTTTAGAATCATGCCGCCCCCACGGCGGCGACGCGGCGGATGGTGAGCTCGCCGCCCTCCAGGTGCAGCTGGGCGTGGCGGAAACGGGTGACCAGGGCTTCCGAGTGGGTGGCGATGATGACGGTGGTGCCCAGCCGGTTGAGTTCCTCGAACAGATACAAAAGCCGCGTGGCGATATCTTCATCGACATTTCCCGTCGGCTCGTCGGCCAACAGCAAACGCGGCTTGTTCACCACCGCGCGGGCGATGGCGACCCGCTGCTTCTGCCCGCCGGACAGGGTCTCGGGATGGGCATCGAGGCAATCCTTGAGCCCGGCCCACTCCAACAGTTCGGTGACGTTTTCACGGATCTCGCGTTCCCGGCCTCCGGCGATGCGCAGGGGCAAGGCGACATTGTCCATCACCGTCAGATGATTGAGCAGGCGGAAGGATTGAAACACCACGCCGATTTTCCTGCGCAGCGCCGGCAACTCACGGCGCGGCGTCGTCAGGATGTCACGGTCGAACATGGTGACAAGACCGCGTGACGGGCGGTGGGCGAGATACAACAGCCTCAGCAACGAGGACTTGCCGGCGCCTGAGCGCCCGGTGAGGAAATGAAACGAACCGGGCTCCAGCATGAAGGACACGTCATGCAGAATTTCCGGCCCCAGGCCGTACCGCATGCCGACATTTTGAAAACGGACCACGCCTATGCCGTCTCTTACGAAAACCCTCTAGGGAAACACGCCCGGCCAAAGATCAGCGCGGAGGATCGCATAGCCCAAGGCCCCCGTCTAGGGTGTGTGATCATAAAGCGTCGTGGCCCTAACGCTGGCGATTGTCGCAATAGAATGTCGACCTCCCGCTTTGGACGATGCGTTTGATCCCGCCCTTACCCTTCACATCACAATCGCAATCCGGGCAGGCTTCCCCCTCGCGGCCATAGACCGCGAAATGGTGCTGGAAATAACCGAGCTCGCCGGAAGGCTGCACATGGTCGCGCAGGCTTGATCCGCCTGCGGCGATGGCATCGGTCAAGACCTGGCGGATGGCGCCGGCGAGGTTTTCCGCTTGGGTTCCCTTGGCGGCGGCGGCGATGCGATGGGCCTGTCGCTTAGGTGCGATGCCGGCATGGTAGAGGCTTTCGCAGACATAGATATTGCCGAGGCCTGCGACCACATGCTGGTCAAGCAGCGCCGACTTGATCGGGGTTTTCTTGCCACGCAGCGCCGCCGCCAGGGCGACGCCGTTGAAATCATTGCCCAGGGGCTCGGGCCCGAGACGGCGGAACAGGGGGTGGCTGGCGAGATCGCTCTCAGGCGTGAGCGTCATCAGGCCGAACCTTCTCGCGTCGTTAAAGCGGATGCGGCGTCCCTGGTCGGTGTCGATGATGACATGGTCGTGGCGTCCGGGCTCCGCCGCTTCGCCGTCCAGGCCGGGTTCATCGATCACCATGCGCCCCGACATGCCGAGATGGATCACCCAGACATTGCCGTCGTCCAACCGCGCCAGGATGTACTTGCCGCGGCGGTCCAATTGGCGCACCCGGCGGCCTTGCAGCCGGGCGGCGAAATTTTCGGGAAACGGGACGCGGAGGTTCTCGCGCCGTTGTTCCACCCTTGTCAGGCATCGGCCTTCGAGGACAGGGGCAAGGCCGCGCCGTACGGTCTCAACTTCAGGCAGTTCGGGCATGACGCCCGTAAAGTAGCGGAAACCGGCCCCGTGGGCTATGTTTGCGCCATGGAAACCGGTCACAGCACGGATCATCCCCAGGATTCCCCCCCAGATTCCCCCATGGACTCCCGGGCACGCCGGGTGCGCGCTGTTTTCGACGCCGTCGCCGGGCGCTACGATCTGATGAACGATTTGATGAGCGGCGGCATCCACCGTTTGTGGAAGGCGGCGATGATCGACTGGCTGGTGCCACGGCCGGGGATAAATCTCGCCGATATCGCCGGCGGCACCGGCGACATCGCCTTTCGCGTCATCGACCGGGTCGGCGGCGCCGAGGCCAACAGCGCCCGGGGCGGCAGCGTCACGGTGCTGGACGTCAACGCCAAGATGCTCGAGGTCGGGCGCGTGCGCGCCAAGGCCCGCGGCCTCGGCGCCCATTGCCGTTTCGTCACCGCCGATGCCGAATCCCTGCCGCTGCCGGATTGTAGCGTCGATGCCTATACCGTCGCCTTCGGCCTGCGCAATGTCAGCCACATGGATGTGGCGCTGGGCGAAGCCCGGCGCGTGCTCAAGCCCGGCGGACGGTTCCTGTGCCTGGAATTCTCCCGCGTCGCGGTGCCGCTGCTGGGTGAGCTGTATGACCGCTATTCCTTTGCCGTGCTGCCACGGCTCGGCGAGATCGTCACCGGCGACGGCGATGCCTACCGCTATCTGGTCGAGAGCATCCGCGGCTTTCCGCCCCAGGACGAATTTGCCGCCATGATCGAGGCCGCCGGGCTGGAGCGCGTCAGCTACCGCAACCTCACCGGCGGCATCGCCGCCCTGCACTCGGCCTGGCGGATCTGAAACATGCTACGTGCTGTCCGCAGCGTCGCCCGGCTTTTGGGCATCGTCCGCACCCTGGCGCGCCATGACGCCCTGTTTCCCCTCGAAGCCCTCACCGACGGCAGTGCCGTCACCGCCACCGCAAGGCTGGTGGTGCGCCTCGCCAAGCGCAAGCGCACAGAGAACCTAAGGCCGGGCCAACGGCTTTCCCTGGCGTTCCAGGAGCTCGGCCCGAGTTTCATAAAATTCGGCCAGTCCCTCGCCACCCGCGCCGATCTTATCGGCGACGAGATGGCGGCCGATCTGTCGCAACTTCAAGACGACCTGCCGCCATTCGCAACCGCCGAGGCCAGGCGCACCATCGAGGACGAGATCTCAAGCCCGATCGATGAGTTGTTCTCGCAATTCGACGACCAGCCGGTGGCGGCGGCGTCGATCGCCCAGGTTCATTTCGCGGTGACCACCGACGGCCGTGAAGTCGCCGTCAAGGTGCTCAGGCCCGGCATCGAAGACGCCTTTGCCCGGGATCTGGACCTGTTTCTGTGGCTGGCGGAGACCGTGGAGAACAGCCAGCCCTCGCTCCACCGCCTGAAACCGGTCGAGGTGGTGCGCACCTTCGCCCGGGTGGTGAAAACCGAGATGGATTTGCGCCTGGAGGCCGCGGCGGCGGTGGAACTCGCCGAAAACTTCGCCGATGACGACAGTTTCAATGTGCCGGAGATCGACTGGCAGCGCACCGCCAAGCGGGTCCTGACCCTTGCCCGCGTCGAGGGCATCCCGATCGACCAGCGCGACGACCTGATCAAGGCCGGGCACAATCCCCGTGCCCTGGTCGAGACCGCGTCCCGGGCCATCTTCCATCAGATTTTCCGCGACGGTTTCTTCCATGCCGATCTTCATCCCGGCAACCTGTTCGTGGCCGCCGATGGCTCCATCCACGCGGTCGATTTCGGCATCATGGGGCGGATTGACGCCACCACCCGGCGTTATCTCGGCGAAATGCTGATGGGCTTCCTTGAAGGCGATTACCGCCGGGTTTCCGACATCCATTTCCGCGCCGGCTACGTCCCCGCCAGCCAATCCCGCGACGAATTCATGCAGGCCTGCCGCTCGATCGGGGCGCCGATCATCGGCAAGCCCTTGAATGAGATTTCCATCGCCCGGCTACTGGCCCAGATGTTTTCCGTCACCGAGTCCTTCGAGATGGAAACCCAGCCCCAGCTCTTGTTGCTGCAAAAGACCATGATGGTGGCCGAAGGCATCGGCCGCATGCTCGATGCGGACGTCAATATGTGGGAAATGTCCCGGCCCTTGATCGCGGACTGGATCGAAGTCAATCTCGGCGCCGAGGCCATATTGCGCAACACCGCCAAGGAGGTCGCATCGGGCATCGAACGGCTGCCGCACCTGATCAGAGGCGTCGAACGCACCGCCGAGATGGTGTCCGAGGGCGGGCTCAGGCTGCACCCGGATTCGGTGCGCGGCCTGACCCAAGACGGCAACCCCCGCCACCGCGGCGTGGCGCTGTGGCTGATCCTGGCGGTGCTCGCCACCATCTTGGTGGTTTTATTGTGAAGTCGTTGATCCCGCATTTGCCGAAAATGCAAATCGTTCCGCAAAAAAAGGGACATCATGGGGACGGATGCTTCCAAGGAAAATCGTGACATCATTCCGGTGTTGATCGTCGGCGGCGGGCCCGTCGGGCTCGCACTGGCCGTCGAACTCGGCCTGCAGGGGATAAGGTCCCTTGTGGTGGAACAAACGGACGGTGCCCAAGAAATAATTAAGGTCATGGGCGTCGGCATGCGGACCATGGAGTTCTGCCGCCGTTGGGGCATCATCGATGAGGTGCGGGAAAAGGGCTACCCCAAGGACCACCCGAGAAACGAAGTCTATTTCACGTCATTCACCGGTTATCTCCTTGCCTGCCAGGAATATCCGCCGCTGAGTGAGACCGTGCCGCCCCGTGGCGTGGCGGAGAAGTACCAGCTTTGTCCCAGCACTGTTTTCAATCCCATCATGCAAAGATTGGTGGAGACCACGCCTGAGATCACCATGCGCTATGAGGTGCGGTGCGACCACGTTGCCCAGGATAGGGATGGCGTGACCGCGATACTGAGAGACCTTAAGACCGGCAAGACCGAAGAGGTCCGGGCGCATTATGTCGTCTCCTGCGAGGGTGCGGTGAGTTCGATCCGCAAGGCTATCGGCATCGAGCTCAATGGCATTCCCTCCATCAGCTATTCCACGTCCATCCTGTTCCGCTCCGAAGAGCTGCCCAAGCTTCACGACAAAGGCCCGGCGCGGTCCTATTGGGCAGTTGGGCCGGAAGGCCTGTGGACGTCGATTTATGCCATTAACGGGCGGGACCTGTGGCGCTTGGCGGTGCGCGGGACCAACGACCCCGAGGCTTGGGAACGGATCGATGCGGATGAATGCCTCCACCGGGTCATGGGGCGGGACTTCGAATATGAAATCATTTACGTGCTGCCCCACTGCCAGCGCATGTTGATCGCCGATCGCTATCGGGACGGGCGGATTTTTCTGTGTGGCGATTCGGCGCGCCAATTGTCGCCTCAGGGCAATCTGGGCATGAATACCGGGCTCGCCGATGCCGTCGATCTGGCCTGGAAGCTCCGGGCCATGCTTGATGGTTGGGGCGGCCCGGCCCTGTTGGATTCCTATGAGGCCGACCGCCGCCCCATCGGTGAGCGCAACATCCAAACCGCCGCCGTCGGGTTCAACCGCATCACCTCGACCGCATCGAAGCCTGGCGCGGTCAAGCCGGGCCCCCACATTGATGAGGATTCCCCCGCCGGCGAGAAAGCCCGTAGGAAAACCACAAAGAGCATCGAAAAGGTCATGTATCGGCGGACCGAAGGGGCCCAGATCGGCCATATCTATGAGAATTCCCCGGTTTGCGTTGCTGATGGGACGCCGGCGCCGGAAGTTGATTTCCGGGTCTACAACCCAACAACCTATCCCGGCGCGCGGGCGCCCCATGCCCCGATCGCGAAGGGCAAATCGGTGCTTGACCTCTATGGCCAGGGCTTCGTGCTGTTGCGTCTAGGCCCGGACGCGCCCGAGGCCGATGGGCTTGTCGAGGCGGCGGGTGCCCGTGGCCTCCCCCTCGTGGTCCATGCTTTCGACTTGGCGGAACTGACCGAGCTTTATGAGCGCAGGTTGGTGCTGGTGCGGCCCGACGGCCATGTCGCCTGGCGTGGTGACACCATGCCGGCGGATTGCCTGGCGGTCATCGACCGGGTTCGCGGCGCGGCGCCGGTGGCAAAGGCCAACGCCGATCAGGAAAAGAATATCGCCTGAAGTCCCCAGACCAGCAGGCCGATCCAGATCACCATGAGCAGCCATTGCTCCGCGATCCAGGTCTTGATGTCACGTCCCGAGGCCCAATCGAGGATGTCACCGGCATAATTGGCGAAGCCGACGACCATGATCAACGCCACGAAAACCCACACGGCGAGAATCTGGACAATCGTCATCCCGGAGGCGACCAGGAAGTACAACACCACCGCCGCAAGCACCAAGGCGACGGCGGAGGTTACACATGGCTTTAGATAGATTCTCCGGGCGAATCCGATCCAGGCACCGGGAGAGACGGCAATTACGGCAAGCTTGATGATGGAAACGCCTATGAGAATGATGGCAATGATCTCGATCGCTGTGAATGTCATGGCTCATCTCCGTCTGGCTGTCGCGAAATTATAGCCGCAAACGCGTGATCCGGAACAGCTTGCCATGTGATTTCCCCCAATATGCCAACGCGTTGCTTTGGCCCCCGGGAAATGCCACCATTGGCGCCAGTACCCCGCCTGGGGATAGAGCGGGGACCACAAATCCGGGGGGATCACGCGAACCATGACGCCATCCGAGACCTTGTCCGCACCCGCCGAGGCGCCCGGCCGTGACGAGCTGATCCGCCGCGCCGCCGACATGGTGCCAAGCTTGCGCCAACGCGCCGCCGACGCCGAAGCCGGCCGCCGCATGCCCGATGAGACCCAAAGGGAATTCGTCGAGGCCGGGCTCTACCGCATCTTCATGCCCAAGCGCTGGGGCGGCTATGAAATGGATTTCACCACCATCATCGACATCGCCGCCGAGCTCGGCCGCGGCTGTGGCTCCTCGGCCTGGGTCTTCACCAACGTCTCCCAGCACGGCCTGATCAACGGCCTGAAGTCAGCCCGCGCCCAGGAAGAGATGTGGGCCGACAACCCGGATTCACTCTCGGCCTCGGCGCACCCGGACCGAGGCGCCAAGATCACCATGACCGACGGTGGCGTCATCGTCGATGGGGTGTGGCATTTCTCCAGCGGCATTGATTTCGTCGACTGGGTCAATCTGCAGCTGTTCCTGCGCCCGGACGACGGCCCGGCGGAACACCGCTTCGCCGCCGTGCACAAATCCGACTATGAGGTCATCGACGACTGGTTCGTCGCCGGCATGGCGGCGACCGGCTCGCGCTCGTTGAAAATGAACCAGGTCTTCATCCCCGATTACCGCATGATCAGCTCGCTCGACATCACCGGCGGGCCGTCGCCGGGAACCGAGGTCAGTGACAATCTGTTGTACCAATTGCCGTTCTGGGCCATCGCGTCACGCCTGTTTGTCGGACCCTTGATCGGCATCGCGCGGGGGGTCCAGGAACTCACCGAGGAGGATTTGGCGGGCCGCGTCTCGGTCGGCGGCCTCAAATTGGCCGAGGAATCGATCGTCCATCTCAGGCTTTCCGAATCCGATGCCGAAACCGCCGCGGCCTGGGCGCTCGCCTTGAAGGATTGCGACACCGCGCATGGCATGACCGAACGGGGTGAGACCCCGGATTTGATCCAGCGCGTGCAATGGCGCCGCAACAACGCCTATGCGGTGCTCATGTGCCTGCGCGCGGTGGACCGGCTTTACGATATGTCCGGCATGCGCGGTGTGCAGACCACCAGCGAGGTCCAGCGCGGCTGGCGCGATTTACATGCCGGCGCCTCCCAGGGCGGCATCACCTGGGATGCCCAGGCCGGCTTCTATGGCCGCGCCCGCTTCGGCCTGCCGATCCGCGACCCCCGGGCCTAAGCGCCATTCGGTCATTAGGGCACCCTTAACCATCCATGGGCATTATTTCCAACTTGATCTTGTAAAAACTTGAGTAGACCGCTAGATTAATCACAGATTTCATTCGTAAATTATGCTGGATCATAACGTGTTGGAAAAGCGCCATATTCTGCTGATCATCACCGGCGGCATCGCCGCCTACAAGTGCCTGGATCTGATCCGGCGCCTGCGCGACCAAGGCTGCCAGGTGCGGGTCATCCTGACCAAGGCCGGGGCCGAATTCGTCACGCCCTTGTCGGTTTCGGCGCTCTCCGAGCAAAAGGTCTATTCCGAGCTGTTCTCGCTCACCGATGAAAGCGAGATGGGCCATATCCGCCTTGCGCGGGAAGCCGATCTGGTGGTGGTGGCGCCGGCGACCGCAGATTTCCTCGCCAAGATGGCCATGGGCCTGGCCTCGGACCTGGCCACCACGGCGCTGTTGGCGGCCGACAGCCCGGTGCTGGTGGCGCCGGCGATGAACCAGGCCATGTGGAACCATGGGGCGACGCGGCGCAACTTAGAGACCCTGGAGACCCTGGGCGTGATGCGCATCGGCCCCGCCACCGGCGATCTGGCCTGCGGCGAGACCGGCGAGGGCCGCATGGCCGAGGTCGAAGACATCCTGGCCGCGATCGGGGACTATTTCAAAGACACCGCCCCCGGCAAGACGCCGTTGAAGGGCCGCCGCGCCCTGGTCACGTCCGGCCCCACCCATGAAGCCATCGATCCGGTGCGCTTCATCGCCAACCGGTCATCGGGCAAACAGGGCCATGCCATCGCCCGGGCGCTGCACCGCCTGGGCGCAGACACCACCTTGGTCTCGGGACCGGTCAGCCAGCCCGACCCCTTGGGCGTCGAAACCGTGCATGTGGTTACCGCCGCCGACATGCTGGCGGCCTGTGAGAAGGCGCTGCCCGCCGATGTCGCGGTGTGCGCGGCGGCGGTTTCGGACTGGCGCCCCAAACACACCGAAGCCCGCAAGATCAAGAAGACCCGGCGCGGCAAATCCACGCCGGCCACCCTCGAGTTGGTGGAAAACCCCGATATCCTGGCGCGGCTTTCCGAGCCGGGCAACCGCCGGGCGCGCCTTGTGGTCGGCTTCGCCGCCGAGACCGAGGACGTCATCGCCAATGGCCGCGCCAAACTGGGCATCAAGGGTTGCGACTGGATCGTCGCCAATGACGTCTCGGAAGCCGCCGGCACCTTTGGCGGCGACCATAATGTTGTCCATCTGATCACCGGTGATAAGGCCGAAAGCTGGCCCAAAATGACCAAGGACGCCGTCGCCGACCGGCTGGTGCGCCAGATCTCGGCCACATTGGCGCAAAAGCAGTAACGTGCCCGCGCTTGAAGAAATTTCCGTCCCCATTCGCCAGCTCGCCAACGCCGAAGGCTTGGCGCTGCCCGCCTATGCCACCCAAGACAGCGCCGGGGTCGATTTGCTGGCGGCGGTGGCGGGCGACGTCATCATCGAGGCCGGGGCGCGCGCCATGATCCCCACCGGCGTCGCCATCGCCCTGCCGTCGGGTTTCGAGGCCCAGGTTCGGCCCCGCTCCGGCCTGGCGGCAAAATCCGGCGTCACCGTCCTCAACTCACCGGGCACCATCGACGCCGATTACCGCGGCGAGATCGCCGTCATCCTGGCCAATCTCGGGGACGCGCCCTTCACCGTCAGCCGCGGGCTGCGCATCGCGCAAATGGTGATCGCCCCGGTGAGCCGGGTGCAATGGCAGAAGGTTGGCGAATTGCCGGAGACCGCGCGCGGCAGCGGCGGCTTCGGCTCCACCGGCACCGGCACCGGCGGGATGTAACACCCATGCTCAATCTTTCCAACAAGCTGTTTTTCGCCGTCGAAGCCGTCGTCGACATCGCCTTCAATGCCGGCGGCCAGCCGGTGCAAAGCCGCGATATCACCCGGCGCCAGAACATCCCCCAGCGCTATCTCGAACAGGTCCTGCAGCAATTGGTCCGCGCCGGAGTGCTGACCGGGGTGCGCGGGCCGCGCGGCGGCTACATCCTGGCGCGGGAGCGCCGCCGCATCACCGTCGGCGATATCACCCGGGTGATTTCCGGTCTCGATGAAGAAGACGGCTCGGCCCCGGCATCGGAAATGGGCAGCCGGGTGATGGAACCGATGTGGCAAGACATGCAGGAAAAATTTCTCAAAGAGCTGGATCAGGTGTCGATTGAAGATCTGTGTCTGAAAGCCAATCAAGAGAATATCGAAAGTGACGCACACAAGCGTTTGGACTTCACGATTTAGGGTAGCGCCAGACATGGCGGCACCAACGGGGACAGTGTGATGGCGTCGAATCCGGCCGATGAGGGCCTCGTCAACCGCCCCGGCGGCGGTGCCAATGCCGCCCTTGGCCGGGGGCGCATCTATGACGGCATCCTTGAGACCATCGGCAATACGCCTTTGGTGTATCTCAAAAAGATGTCGGCGTTGGATGGCTGCCAGGCCAAGATTCTGGGCAAGCTCGAATTCGCCAATCCCCTGGGTTCGGTCAAGGACCGCATCGGTCTCGCCATGGTCGAGGCCGCCGAGGCCGATGGCCGTATCGGCCCTGATACGGTGCTGATCGAGCCGACCTCGGGCAACACCGGCATCGCGCTGGCCTTCGTCTGCGCCGCCAAGGGCTACCGGCTGATCCTGACCATGCCGGAAGGTATGTCGGTGGAACGCCGCACGATGCTGGCCCTGATGGGCGCGGAGCTGGAGCTCACCCCCGCCGCCCAGGGCATGGCCGGGTCGGTCGCCCGCGCCGAGGCCCTGCGCAAGGAACTTTCCGATGCGGTCACCCTTCAGCAGTTCGAGAACCCGGCCAATCCCGAGATTCACCGCCGCACCACCGCCGAGGAGATCTGGCGCGACACCGATGGCAATGTCGATGCCTTGGTGTCGGGCGTCGGCACCGGCGGCACCTTGACCGGTGTCGGCGAGGTCTTGAAATCACGCCGGCCCGGGGTCAGGATCATCGCCGTCGAGCCGGAAGACAGTTCGGTGCTGTCGGGCAGCCTGCCCGGTCCCCATAAGATCCAGGGCATCGGCGCCGGTTTCGTGCCCAAGATCCTCAACACCGAGCTGATCGACGAGGTCGTACGCATCGGCAACGAGACCGCCTTCGCCACCGCCCGCAAGGCGGCGCTGTTGGAAGGCATGCCGGTGGGGATTTCGTCCGGCGCGGCACTGGCGGCGGCGATTGAGATCGGCGCGCGGGGCGACATGGAGGGGAAATCCATCGTCGTCATCCTGCCGTCCTTCGCCGAGCGTTACCTGTCGACGCCGCTGTTCAACAATCTGTGACCGCGCGACGTGAACGCCATGGAATTTCGCCCCGATCAGATCGAGCGCTATGCCCGCCATATCATCCTCTCCGAGGTCGGCGGTGAGGGCCAGGCTAAGCTTTTGCGCTCCCGCGTCCTGGTGATCGGCGCCGGCGGGCTGGGCTCGCCTTTGTTGTTGTATCTTGCCGCCGCCGGTGTCGGCACCCTTGGCATTGTCGACGACGATGTGGTCGATCTCTCGAATCTCCAGCGCCAGATCATCCACGCCACCGAACGCATCGGCACCGCCAAGGTCGAAAGCGCGCGCCAGGCCATCGAAGCGATCGATCCCGAGATCCGCCTGGTCACCCACCAGACCCGCATTGACGCCGGAAACGCCTTTGAGTTGTTAGAGAATTACGATGTCATCGCCGACGGCAGCGACAATTTCGAAACCCGCTTTTTGGTCAATGACGCCTGCTATCTGGCCAAAAAGACCCTGGTGGCGGCGGCGCTGTTGCGCTTCGAGGGACAGGTTTCGACCTTCAAGGCCCACCTCGGCGGGGACCATCCCTGTTACCGCTGCATGTTCCCCGAACCGCCGCCGCCGGGCCTGATTGCGACCTGCGCCGAGGGTGGGGTGCTGGGCGCCGTCGCCGGCGCGGTGGGCTCGGTGCAGGCCACCGAGGTGCTCAAGGAACTGCTTGGCATCGGCGACAGCCTTTCGGGATCGCTGTTGATCTACGATGCGCTGGGCACGACCTTCCGCAAGGTGCGGCTCAGGCCCGACCCCGCCTGTCCGCTGTGCGGAGAGGCCCCGACAATCAAGGATCTTTCCCAACATGGCGGCTGAGCAAGACGGCGCCGGGGGCCAGGCGAGCCCGGACAAGCTTTCCGTCGTGGTGTTTTCCGGTGACTATCACCGCGTCCATTACGCCCTGGCCATGGCCGCGGCAGCAGCCGCGGTGAACCGGCCGGTGACCCTGTTCTTCACCATGGCGGCGATCCGCGCCCTCGCCAAGGCCGCTGACGGGAGCACCCCGGGCTGGCACGATGCCCCGGTGACCGAAGCCATCGCCGACGGTGGCGCAACCGCCGCCGCGGCCGACCGCCACTTTGCATCCCGCGGCATCGCCAACTTCGATGAGTTGCTAGACGCCTGCATCGGCTTCGAGGTCAAGTTCATGGTCTGCGAGATGGGTCTGCGCGCCATGGACTTAACGGTGGCGGATCTGCGCGGCGACATCACCTATGCCGAGGGCGGTATCGTCAGTTTTCTCGCCGACGCATCCAAACACGGGGCCATGATTGTTGTCTGACCGGGCTCCATGGCGGATGGCGCCGATGGTCTTTTTGGCCGGGGCGGGCCTGGCGGTCATGACCGTCGGGGCATTGGCGACGGCAGGGGCGGCAGGGGCGGTGGCCGAGAGTGCCCAATCCGAAACCGCCAAGCCCCCGCCAAGGCCCGCCGCCAAGCCCCCCCTGGCCAAGCCTGAGGGCACACGCTCGGGCCGGCCCTTGCCGCGTTTTGCCTCCCTGCGCGCGGCCGAGGTCAATGTGCGCACCGGCCCCGGGGTGCGCTATCCCGTCGAATGGGTGTTCAAACGCCGCAGCTTCCCCATCGAGATCGTGGCCGAATTCGACACCTGGCGCAAAGTGCGCGACTGGCAGGGAACCGTCGGTTGGGTCCACCGCTCCATGCTATCGGGCCGGCGCACCGTGCTGGTGACCGGGCTGGTGCGCTTATTGCACAGCGAACCCGCCGCCGGTGCCAAAACCGTGGCGCGGCTCGAACCCGGCGTGGTCGCCGAGCTGTTGCGGTGCGAGAAAAGCTGGTGCGAAATCCAAGCCGCGGGACATAGCGGCTGGCTGCGCAAGGGGGAATTCTGGGGCGCGCGGGCGGCCGACGGCGCCAAGAAATGACCGACTGCTTTAGTCGAGGTCGGTGGCGAGCGCGGCGCGAACTTGTTCCGGCAACACCGCCATGTGGGCATAGTTCCCGTGACCGATGGCCAACACCACCCGCGCATCCGGGGTTTTGAATTTATCGGCCGCGTCCGGCGATAGGGCAAAGCGCAGGAAATGGACCGCCGAGGTTTTGCCTTCGGCGGTGGTGCGTTCCAAGTCGGTTTCGGGTTGGGCGGCAATCTCCACACCATCGATGCTAATGCTGACCGTGTGCTCGACACCGCCGAGCCCGGCCAGGGCGCGCAGGCGGTGTTCCGGATCGGCGATCTCGAACATCAATGTCGCCACCAGCTCGCGGCCCTTGGGGATCAGCGGGTTGTAGGCCTCGAGCTCGCCTTCGATCTGGTCCTCACCACCCTTCTCAACATAGAGCATCTCGTGGATCTGATGCCACATGGTGTCGAAACTCTCAAAAAAGAACGTGGCGAAAGGCCCGACGGCGACACGGCGTAAGCGTTTGATCTCGATGATGCGCGCACGCCGCCCATCGCGGACCTTGACGTAGGCCTCCATATCCATGATGTCGGCCCGGGTGATGAGGTGGGGCAAGGCTGTCACCGCGTGCCGTCCGGATCAATGCCGTAGGCCTGGGCCAGGATCTCGATGGGATGGCTGGGGCTCAGTTCTTTGGTCCCGGTGGCGTCCCCATTCACGCTTTCCATGCACTGGACCACATGCTTGGCGGCCAAGGGGCATTCGGAACAGAAATGAGTGTTGTCATGCCCGGCGGCGCGCTTCGCCACCGGCTGGCAAAGCTTCACCGCGGTCTCGAAATAGTCCTTGGTAATCCCCAGCGAGCCGCCATGGCCCGAGCAGCGCTCCACCACGTCCGGCACCATGCCGGGGATCAGGCGCAGCATGTCCGCCGCCTTGTGGCCCATATTCTGGGCCCTGGCATGGCAGGCCATGTGGAGCGAAACACCGCCGTCGATGGGCGCAAGCCCCGCCGCCAGGCCTTCATTGGCGGCGATGTCCACGACATATTCACAGATATCGCGGGTCGCGGCGGCGAGTCGTAAGACATCCTCGTCACCCGGCAACAACAAAGGCCATTCGAATTTGAGCATCAGGGCGCAGGACGGCACCAGGGCGATGACGTCATAGCCCTGGGCGATATGGTCCTTGAAATGGGCCGCCACCTTGCGCGCCTGGCCGGCAACCCGGTCAAGATCGCCATGTTCGAGCTGGGGCATGGCGCAGCAGCCGGGATAGGAGATCTCGGCCGCGATACCGTTCTTGGCCAAGACGCCCAGCGCCGCCATGCCGGCCTTGGGGTTGTTGTAATTGGTGAAACAGGTGGCGAAGATCACCGCCTTGCGGCCTTGGGCGGGGGCAGTGCGGTCAATTTCCCTAGCCCCGAGCCTGGCCCGCGCCATCAGGGTCTCGGCCTGGAAACGCGGCAGTTCCACATCGCGGTGGATGGAGGCGATAAGTTCCAGGATCGGCCGCACCAGCCAGTTGCCGCGCCGGGTTGCCCAATTGAACAGCGGCGCCGCAAACCTAGCAAGACGCCCATTGCGGTCGGTCTCGGTCATTTGGCGGGCGGTGAAGCCAACCTTGCCGCGGGCAAAATCAATGGCGCGGGCGCGCAACATGAGGTGAGGGAAATCGAGATTGAACTCATGGGGCGGCACATAGGGGCACTTGGTCATGAAACACATGTCACACAGGGTGCAGGCGTCGATGACGGGCGCGAAATCCCGGCTCTCGACCGAATCGAGCTCGCCGGTATCTGAATCGTCGATGAGATCGAACAGGCGCGGAAAACTGTCGCATAAGTTAAAGCAGCGCCGGCAGCCGTGACAGATGTCGAACACCCGGCGCAATTCGGCGTCGAGCAAATCCCCATCGAAGAAATCCGGGTTCTGCCAATCGAGCGGATGGCGCACCGGCGCCTTGAGGCCACCTTCAACCATGTCACCCTCTCGGTTCACCGTCCGTGGCGATGGGAACTGACAAGAAGGGGGGCATCTGCGCCCCCCTCTTCACAATCAATAGACTTGGTCTTTCGTTCTTAGAGCGTGTCCAACGCCTTTTGGAAGCGGCCGGCATGGGACTTCTCGGCCTTGGCGAGGGTCTCGAACCAGTCGGCGATTTCGTCGAAACCTTCTTCCCGCGCGGTCTTGGCCATGTCGGGATACATGTTGGTGTATTCGTGGGTTTCGCCGGCAACCGCGGCCTTGAGATTGTCGGAGGTCGGGCCGATGGGCTCGCCGGTGGCGGGATCGCCGGTCTCTTCGAGATATTCGAGATGGCCATGGGCATGTCCGGTCTCGCCTTCGGCGGTGGACCGGAACACCGCTGATACATCGTTGTAGCCTTCAACATCCGCCTTCTGGGCGAAATACAGATAGCGGCGGTTGGCCTGGGATTCACCGGCAAACGCGGCCTTCAGATTTTCTTCGGTCTTGCTGTCTTTCAAGGACGCCATTTTCATTCTCCTTTACGCATTGAAATGGTTTGGTTCTCGGAATCGGATCGGTCTACGCCATAAAGCCCTGGTCCATACTATATGGACCGATCAACACTGCGAGTCAATAATTTAGAACGCCTCTAAACTAACTTTACGGCGTTTTCGGCCGGTAGGAAATGCTCAGGAATTTCGGGAATTTTCGACGCGGATGACCACATCGACGCATTTTACGTTGGTGCCCTTGGGAGGCTTCGGCAGATGGGCGAAGCTCACGGCATCCTTGGAAATATCCTTGAGTTCACGGGTATCTTCGAAAAAGAAGTGATAGTGGTCGGTGGTGTTGGTGTCGAAATAGGACCGCCCCGAATCGACGACGATCTCACGCAGAAAATCCGCCGTGGTGAACTGGTGGAGGGTGTTGTAGACGGTGGCGAGGGACACCCGGATGCCTTGGCCTATCGCCTCGCTATGGAGTTGCTCCGCCGTGACATGACGTTGGCCGCCATCGAACAACAATTTGGCGAGCGCCAGGCGTTGACGGGTCGGGCGCAGGCCCGCCATCTTGAGACGATCCAGGATATGACTATAAGGACGATCCACGGCTATTTACCCTTCAACACGCAGTCGATTCAATCCCCAAAATAACCCCTTTGGGAACGCTACAATAGCTACCCTTGGGGAACAATGTTAATCTTAAAAAACTTCTTTTCATCAGCGCGATCTCAATCACCGGTCTCGATCCGCTCCACCAGTTCGCGCACCGTCGGGATGAAGCCGTTGGCATAGAACGGGTCGGTCTTGAAGCGGTAGGCATTGTGGCCGGCGAACATGAGTTGGTTTTCCACATCGCCGTCATGGACGATGGTCTGCAGGGTCTTCTGAATGCAGTAGGAGCGGGGATCGGTCTTCTTGCCGGTGGACCCGGTTTCGTTATGGGCCCAGTTGGAGAACCGGCAGGACGAAAGACAGCCCATGCATTCGATCTGATCCTTGCGGATTTCCTTGACCTTCCTCGGCGTGACGAAGATGAGGGTGAAATCCGGGGTGCGTAGCGATTCGGTGTAGCCTTCATCGACCCAGCCCTGGGCATGGGCCCGGTCGGACGCGGTGAGATAGACCAGCCGGCCACGGGCGCCCACCGGGAACGGAGTGTCGAGCTCGCCCACGGGTTCGACGGAATAGGCGACCTGACGGTCGCTGCGGGCCTTCAACTCCTTGAGGAAATCGTTGTTGACCGCCGATGAATAGAACCCGGTCGGGCTGAACTTGTTGAGAAAGATGTCGCCCTCTTCAAGGTTCAGAATTTTCTGTTTCCAATCATCGGCGATCGGGCTCTCCTTGGTAAGAAGGGCCCTGGTGCCGAACTGAAACGCGATGGGTCCAAGCTCGGGATTGTCGATCCAGTCCTGCCATTCGCGCAGGAACCAGACCCCGCCGGCCATCACGATGGGGGTGTCGCCGAGGCCATAGTCGCGCATCATGCCGCGCAATTCCAACACCCGTGGCAGGGGGGGCTCGAAGATATCGGGATCTTCGCTGTTGGACAGGCCGTTGTGACCGCCGGCTTTCCAGGGATCCTCATAGACCACGCCGCCGAGCAATTCCGAGAATCTGTGGTAGGCCCGCTTCCACAGGGCGCGGAAAGCCCGGGCCGAAGACACGATGGGGTAGTAATGAACCCCGAACCTGGCGCAGATCTCGGCGATGCGGTAGGGCATGCCGGCGCCACAGGTCACGCCCTGGACCAACCCCTTGGCGCCTTCGAGAACACCCTTCAAGACCCGTTCGGCACCGCCCATCTCCCACAGGATGTTCATGTGGATCGGCCCCGCCCCGTTGGCGATATCATGGGCGATGCGGGCCTGGGTGATGCCGCCCTCGATGGCGTAGGCCACCAGCTCTTCATGGCGTTCACGCCGGGTCCGGCCACGATAGATGATCGGGATCAGATCGCCGTTGTGGTCATAGGAATCGGCGTTGACGCCCGAAAACGTGCCCACCCCGCCGCTGGCGGCCCAGAAGCCCGAGGTTTCCCCATTGGAAACGGCGACGCCCTTGCCGCCTTCGACCAGGGGCAAGGCTTCGCGCCCGGAAATCATCAATGGATTAAGCGACTTCATCCTTACACTCATTATGGACCCAATATCTGCGGATGTTACGGGTTTCCGGTGGGCCCAGGCAACAATTTAAAATAATTCTAATACCCCATATATGAACGAATTTGGCAATTGACCAGCTTTATGCCAGATTTCTTCCGGTGTAAGGACTTACCCAGCATTTAAGCCTCTCCGGCACCGATCTGGACCCCACCCATGGCGATGAATGGAACAAAATCCCCGATCTCCAAGCGCGGCGCCATGGCGGCGATGGGGCTGGCCTTGGCGTTGGCGTTGCTGGTGGCCTGCGCCAAAGCCAAGCCGAAACATTTTTCCGGATTTCTCGTGGATTATTCCGCCCTCAAGAAGGTTTCCGGCGCCAAAGGCGACTTCGTTTACCGCAAACCGGGGGCCAATCTGGCCAATTACGACAACATCATGTTCGACCCGGTGGCGATTTTCCACCATGCCCAATCCCAACTGCAAGCCACCGATCCCAGGGATGTCGCCCGGCTTGCGGTCATTTTCCAGAACGCCTTGATCGACGCCATCGGGAGCACCTATCCGGTGACCCTGCGGCCCGGCCCAAGGACCTTGCGGCTGCGTGGCGCCATCGCCAATCTCGAAATATACAATCCCATCCCCAGCTTGGCATCACCGGCCAGGATGAAATTCCTGCTATCGACCAAGAGGGCCCATATCGAAGCCGAAGTCCTCGATTCCGTCACCAATGAACGGCTTGTCGCCATCGTCGTTGTCAAAAATCAGGATAGAACCCCCAAGCCCCAGGTCTTGAACAGTTGGCGCCAGGTCGAGGGCGCCTTCCGGCTTTGGGCCCGGCAATTCCACGCCCGGCTTGGTTTTCTTCACGGCAAAAAATAACGGGCGCCACCACCAAGGGCGATGGCGCCCGTTCAATTCCAAAAACCGGCCCGTGAGGGGCCTTATTCGGCCGCCGTGGAATCCTTGGATTTGGTGATGTCCTCGCCGGTTTCCTGATTGACGGCGCGCAGGCTGAGGCGGACCTTGCCGCGGTCGTCGATGGCCAACACCTTGACCTTGACCATGTCGCCCTCATTCACCACGTCGGTGACCTTGTTGCAGCGTCCTTCGATGAGCTCGCTGATATGGACCAGGCCGTCCCGGGAGCCCAGGAAGTTCACGAAGGCGCCGAAATCGACCACCTTCACCACCTTGCCGGAATAGATGGTCCCGATCTCGGGCTCGGCGACGATGGAGCGGATCCATTCGACGGCTTCTTCGGCGGCCTTGGCCTCGACCGCCGCCACCTTGATGGTGCCGTCATCCTCGATGTCGATCTTGGCCCCGGTGGTCTCGCAGATTTCCCGGATGACCTTGCCGCCGGTGCCGATGACCTCGCGGATCTTGTCCTTGGGGATCTGCATGGTGGTGATACGGGGCGCGTTGGCGCTGACCTCGGCTCGGGCGTGGTCCAGGGCCTTGGACATCTCGCCAAGGATGTGCTGGCGTCCCGCCAAGGCCTGATCCAGGGCGGTGGCCATGATCTCCTCGGTGATCGAGGTGATCTTGATGTCCATCTGCAGGGCGGTGATGCCATCGGTGGTGCCGGCGACCTTGAAATCCATGTCGCCGAGATGATCCTCGTCACCCAGAATGTCGGACAGCACCGCGAACTTATCGCCTTCCTTGATCAGGCCCATGGCGATGCCGGCCACCGGTTTCGACAGCGGCACGCCGGCATCCATCATCGAAAGCGCCGATCCGCACACCGTCGCCATCGAGGACGAGCCGTTGGATTCGGTGATCTCGGACACCACGCGGATGGTGTAGGGGAAATCCTCCTTGGTCGGCATCACCGGACGCAGCGCGCGCCACGCCAGTTTGCCGTGGCCGATCTCGCGGCGGCCCGGTGAACGCAGGAACGACGCCTCGCCCACCGAATAGGGTGGGAAGTTGTAATGCAGCAGGAAATGTTCCCGGTAATCGCCGGACAGGGCATCGATGATCTGCTCATCCTGGCCGGTGCCCAGGGTGGCGACCACCAGGGCCTGGGTTTCACCGCGGGTGAACAGCGCGCTGCCATGGGCGCGCGGCAGCACGCCGACCTCGCCCATGATCTGGCGCACCGTGGAGGTATCGCGGCCATCGATGCGTTTGCCGGTCTCGAGGATCGCGCCACGGACGATGTCCTTTTCCAACTTCTTGAACTGAGCTCCGAATAGGTTGGGATCAAGTTCTTCCGCTATGAGGGTTTCGGACACCGCCGACTTGACGTTCGCGATCTTGTCGGTGCGGGTCTGTTTATCGACCTCTTCATAGGCGCTGCGAAGATCGCTTTCGGCCAGTTCGCGAATGCGGTCGGCCACGGTCTCGGTCTCGGCGGGGGCATCGGCGATGGCCCAGGGCTCCTTGGCGGCGTCCTCGGCCAGTTCGATGATGGCGCTGATGACTTTCTGGCATTCCTTGTGGCCGAACATGACGGCACCGAGCATGACCTGTTCCGACAGCTCGCCGGCCTCGGATTCGACCATCAAGACCCCGTCATTGGTGCCCGCCATCACCAAGTCGAGCTTGGAATTGGGCATCTCGTCGATCTGGGGGTTGAGCACATATTCGCCGTCGATATAGCCGACCCGGGCGCCGGCGATCGGCCCCATGAAGGGGATGCCGGAAATGGTCAGCGCCGCCGACGCGCCGATCAGGGCGGGAATGTCGGGATCGTTTTCCAGATCATGACTGATCACGGTGCAGATGACCTGGGTTTCATTGCGGAAATTGGGGTGAAACAATGGCCGGATCGGCCGGTCGATGAGGCGCGAGGTCAGGGTTTCCTTCTCGCTGGGACGGCCTTCACGCTTGAAGAAGCCTCCCGGAATCTTGCCGGCGGCAAAAGTCTTTTCCTGGTAGTTGACCGTCAGCGGGAAAAAGTCGATGCCCTGCTTCGGTGTCTTCTGGGCGACGGCGGTGCACAGGATCGTGGTCTCGCCATAGGTGACGAGGACCGCGCCATCGGCCTGGCGGGCCATTCTTCCGGTCTCCATGACCAGCTTGCGGCCGCCCAACTCAAGTTCTTTGGTAATTATATTAAACATTATTATCTTCCTTCCATGGCGCGGGCGCCCCTATGACGAACGCGCCGTTGATTTATATCCATCTCTCTTCCAACACTTACATCGCCACGGGCTTTGACCGCGGCGCCAAACATGCCTTGGATTGACAAACTGTGATTTCCCGCCTTGTCACCGGACGCGGCGGTTGCACACGACAATGGCTTAGCGGCGTAGCCCCAGGCCTTTGATCAATGTGCCGTATCGGTCTTCGTTTTTGCGCTTGAGATAGTCCAGCAACCGCCGGCGTTTCCCCACCATGATGATGAGGCCGCGCCGTGAGTGGTGGTCATGCTTATGCGCTTTCAGGTGCTCGGTCAGATTAACGATTCGTTCGCTGAGAATGGCTACCTGGACTTCGGGCGAACCGGTGTCGCCCTTGGCGGTCGCATATTGTTCGACCAGCTCGCCCTTGCGTTGGGGCGTTATCGACATCGCATTACTCCATTATCTAAAGGTTCAAAACACGTACCGGCTGTAGCATGCCGCCTTCCATTCGCGCCAACGCCACAGGTTTACCACCGGCCGTCGCATAGACGACCGCACCTTCGGACATTTCCTTGGGAATCTCCGAATTTCCGGTGCGGAACACCTGAACGGCCCTTCCCGTACGCAGGAATTGGGCCTGATTTTCCGTCAGGGCCAGGGCCGGGATGTCGTCCAGCACGGTCTCGATCGGAAACAAACACTCAGGTTGGGCGGCACTATGCCCGAGGATTTCCAGTTTATCTAGCGAAATCGCCACATCTTCGGCAAACGGCCCGACCCGGGTCCGGCGCAGGGAATGGACGTGACCGACGGTCCCCAGCCGGGTTGCGATATCGCTGGCGAGGCTGCGGATATAGACCCCTTTTCCGCAGGAAACCTCGAATTCGGCATGATCGTGGTCAAGGATATCCATGAGCTCGATGCGATGGATCTCGACTTCCCTGGCCTTCAGGGAGAAATCGCGCTCGGCCCGGGCCAATTTATAGGCGCGCTGGCCATCAACCTTGATCGCCGAGTAGGCCGGCGGCACCTGCCAGATCTTGCCGGTGAAATCGGCGAGAACCGCCTCGATCTGTTGGCGTAAGGGGCGGATATCGCTGGTCTCGGTGACCTCGCCCTCGGTATCCCCGGTGCTGCGGGCCTCGCCCCAAGCGAGGACAAAGCGGTAGGTTTTGTCGCCATTCATGACATAGGCCACGGTCTTGGTGGCCTCGCCCAGGGCAATCGGCAAAACCCCGGTGGCCAGGGGATCCAAGGTCCCGCCATGGCCCGCCCTGGTGGCGCGCAACCCCCTGAGCACGCGGGTGACCACGGCGGCGGAGGTGATGCCCCGGGGCTTGTCGATCACCACCCAACCATGCAGCGGCCGGGCGCCGGGGGGCGGGCGCCGCCTACGCCCCATCGCCTTCGTTTTCCGCCGATGGCTCGGCTTTGAGATCGCGGGCGACGTCGGGGCTATGCAGCAAATCGGTGACCCGCGAGGCCTCGGCGAAGGTCTGGTCGATGGTGAAGACCAGGGCCGGCAGGTGCCTCATGGAGACCTCATGGGCGAGTTGGCCGCGCAGGAAGGACACCGCGTGGTTGAGCGCACCGACAACCGGATCCTGGTTGGCCCCGCCCAAGGGCATGACGAAGACCGTGGCCTGGCGCAGATCGGGGCTGAGGCGCACTTCCGAGACGGTGATCGAGGTCTCGGCGAGCAGGGGATCGCGGAAGTGCGTGCGTTCCAGGATCCGCGCCAAGGCATGGCGAATTTCCTCGGCGACGCGCAATTGGCGTTGGCTGGGGGCGCGGTCCAGGCGGGTGGAATGCCGTCGTGTCATGCTTTTTTCCCCACGCCTTGACCCACGTTCGGCCCAAGATCCCGGGAGACCTCAGAGCGTCCGGGCAATTTCTTCAACCTCGAAGCACTCGATGACATCACCGGTCTGGATGTCCTGGTAGTTCTCGAAGGCCATGCCGCATTCATAGCCCTCCTTGACATCGCGGACTTCATCCTTGAAGCGCTTGAGGGTCTTGAGGGCACCTTCGTGGATGACGACGCTGTCGCGGATCAGGCGCACCTTGGCGCCGCGCTTGACCGTGCCATCGGTGATCATGCAACCGGCGATCTTGCCGACCTTGGAAACGTTGAACACTTCGCGAATCTGCGCATTGCCCAACATGGTTTCCTTCATGGTCGGCGACAGCATGCCGCTTAGAGCCGCCTTCACGTCATTGGTAAGATCGTAAATGATTGAATAATAGCGAATATCCGTATTGGACTGGCTGGCGAGTTCGCGCGCCTGGGGATTGGCGCGGACATTGAAGCCCAGGATCCAGGCTTTCGACGCCTGGGCCAGGGTCACGTCCGATTCGTTGATGCCGCCGACCGCCGAATGCAGGATCTGAACCGCGACTTCATCCGTCGACATTTTCTCGAGGCTGCCGAGGATGGCCTCCAGCGAGCCATGGACATCCGCCTTGACCACGAGCGGCAGTTCCTTGGCCTGGCCGGCGGCAATATCGGACAGCATCTGTTCGACGGTGCCTCGCGCGCCGGCGGCGGCCATCGCATCGCGGGCCCGGCGCAAACGGAATTCGGTGATCTGGCGGGCCCGGGCTTCGTCCTCGACCACGGCAAACTCGTCACCGGCCAGCGGTGTGCCGTTCAACCCCAGCACTTCGACCGGAATCGACGGTCCGGCTTGGTCCAATTCCCGGCCACGGTCATCGAGCAGAGCGCGCACCCGGCCCCACTCGCTGCCGGCAACGAAAATATCGCCGACCTTGAGGGTGCCGCGCTGAACCAGGACGGTGGCGACATTGCCCCGTCCCCGCTCGATCCTGGCTTCAACCACGATGCCATCGGCGGAGCGGTTGGGATTGGCCTTGAGTTCAAGAATTTCCGCCTGCAACAGGATGGCTTCTTCGAGCTTATCCAGGTTGGTGCCTTCCTTGGCCGAAACCTCCACGGTGAGAACATCACCGCCCATGGTTTCGACGGCGATGTCTTGCTGCAACAGATCGCGGCGAATGCGGTCGGTATCCGCATTGGGGATGTCGATCTTGTTGATGGCGATAATGAGCGGCACCTCCGCCGCCTTGGAATGATGGATCGCCTCAATGGTCTGCGGCATGATGCCGTCGTCCGCGGCGACGACCAGCACGACGATATCCGTCACCTTGGCGCCGCGGGAGCGCATGGCGGTGAAGGCTTCGTGACCGGGAGTATCAAGAAAGGTGATATTCGCCCCCGAGGCCAGCTTCACCTGATAGGCCCCGATATGCTGGGTGATGCCGCCGGCCTCGCCGCCGACCACATTGGTTTTGCGCAACGCGTCCAACAGCGATGTCTTGCCGTGATCGACATGGCCCATGACGGTGACCACGGGAGCACGGTCTTCGAGGCTGGCATCGGCGTCGTCTGAGCCCTTGAGGCCGATCTCCACATCCGCTTCACTGACACGTTTGACATTGTGGCCGAATTCACCGGCGACAAGCTCGGCGGTGTCGGCGTCGAGAACCTGGTTGATGGTGGCCATGGTACCGGTGTTCATCAGCGCCTTGATGACATCGACGGCCCGTTCGGCCATGCGGTTCGACAGTTCCTGAACCGTGATGGTTTCCGGAATCACCACGTCACGGACCACCTTGAGCGGTTCGCCCGAGGCCAGCTGTTGCTGCGCGCGTTTCTCGCGCTCGCGGGCGCGGCGAACCGACGCCAGGCTGCGGACCCGCTCTTCGCTTTCATCGTCAAGGGCGCGGGTTACGGTCATCTTGCCGGGCCTGCGCCGCGCGGCATCCTTGCGCAAGGATAGGCTCGGCCGCCGGTTGTCACCCCGGCCCGGCTTGCGCCCACGGCGATCACCGGCCTTGCCGCGCTCGCCGTCCTCGTCCTCGAGAGCAGGTGACGGCTCCGCTGGTTTGATTTGGACAGGCGTCTTGGCTTTCTCGGCTGGGGCCGCGGCCGGGGACGCCGGCTTGTCTTCCTCGGGTTCCGTAACTTCAGGGGCCTCGGCGGCGTCCGCCGTTGGCTCCTCGGCAACCTGAGCCGGTTCTTCGGCAATCTTCAGGTCTTCTTCCAATTCCTTGAGGGCGGTGGCCTCGGCGGTGGCCTCGGCGGTGGCATCGGCGGTGGCCTCGGCACGGATGGCGCCTTCGAGGGCGCGGGCGCGGGTCGCCTTTTCCTCTTCGGTCAGTTCGCGCAGCGCGTCCGCCGCGACACCGCTTGGTTTGGCGGGTTTAAAAATGTCATCGACGGAAACCCCGGGCACTTGCGGCAACAGACCTTCCTTGACCTCGGTCATGGCGCCGCTGTCGCCTTGGGTATAGGTCCGCTTCTTCTTGACCTCGACCTTGACCGCCTTGGTCCGGCCATGGGAGAAGGCTTGGCGAATCTGTCCGCCCTCGACCGTTTTCTTAAGCTCCAAACGGCCCGGCCGCGCAAGTGTCAGCGGCTTTTTCTCTTTCTTCGCGTCTGGCTGTTCGTCTGGGGTTTCCGACATTTCCAATCAACTTTCCTGAATACCGTGGGCCTTGTTGGCGCCATCCGGAGCCATATCAACCGTTGATGGCAAAAGCGTGTCGTGAGCGAAATCGGCGGCAAAATCAGCGCGCATTCCGGCAAGGCGCCTGATCTCGACGGCAATGTGATCGGCAAGCGGGCTGTGCGCCACCGCCACATGTACCACATGGCCACGGCCCAGGGCAGCAGCCAGTTCCTCTGAGTCCAGGACCCCGATGGTGGGCACATCCGGCGCCTTGGCGCGCAATTTGTCGCGTCCGCCAGGGGCGGCATCGGCGGCGGTGATCAACAATGCCGCCTTTCCCGCGCCAAGCATGGACCGGACCTTTTCGAAACCGGTGACGGCAAGACCGGCGCGCCGCGCCAGGCCCAGAAGTTCAAGACAGCGCCGCGCCAGCAAATCCTCGACCGTCTCCGCCAGATCGGCATCGACGGCAACCGGGCCGCGTGCCGCCCTGGCAAACAGGTTCCGGGCCAGGGCCGTGTCCAACACATCACGGCGCGCCCTCAACCACAAACCCCGCCCCGGCAGAGTCTCGGCGATATCGGGAATGAGCTTATTTTCGGGCCCGACGACGAAGCGGATCAGTTGGGAACGTGGGACAACCTCACCGCTGACGATGCAGCGTCTTCCGGTTGCGGTGCCTGATGGCGCCGCCGCCGGGTCCGCCACCTGCCCGCGCCGCTTGCGCTGCGTGGTGGTTCGCGCTTTGTTGTCGTACATGGTCACGTCGCGGTTCCACCTATCAGCTCTTGAACAGATTGGCCGGGTCGGCCGGGTCGAGGGGTTTGGTTTCGGGTTCGGGTTCGCCTCCCTTATCTGAACCCCCAGTCTCTGAATCCCCAGTCTCTGAATCCGCCATCTCTGAATCGGTTTCTTCGCCGGTTTCTTCCGTGACCTCGTCCTCGAACCAATGGGCCCGCGCCGCCATGATCACCGCGGCGGCTTCACTATCCGTCATGGCTTTCTCGGGCAGTGTTTCGATCAGTTCATCGCTGGCGAGATCGGCCAGGTCGTCCCGGGTCTTGATTCCCTTCTCACCCAGCTCGACAACCAATTCCAGGGACAGCCCGGGGATATCCAGTAGATCATCGGCGATGTCGAGCTCGGCGCGCCGCACCATGAATTTTTCCTCGCGCTCGGAAAGATAGGTGCGGGCCCGTTCCTGCAGCTCTTGGGCGACCTCTTCGTCGAACCCTTCGATTTCCACCAAATTCTCCGGCGGGATAAATGCCACCTCCTCGATGGCGGAGAACCCTTCCGTGACCAGCAGATGGGCGATGACATCATCCACATCCAGGGCCTCGATAAACATCTGCGAACGGGTGTTGAACTCTTCGGTGCGGCGCTCGGATTCCTGCGCTTCGGTGAGAATATCGATGTACCAACCTGTGAGCTGTGACGCCAGACGCACATTCTGGCCACGGCGCCCGATGGCGAGGCTCAACTGATCGTCGGGCACCACCACTTCGATGCGCCGGGCATCTTCATCCATCACCACTTTCGCGACCTCGGCCGGCGCCAGGGCGTTGACCACGAATGTGGCATTGCTCGGCGACCATTGGATGATATCGATCTTCTCGCCTTGAAGCTCGCCGACCACCGCTTGGACGCGGCTGCCGCGCATGCCGACACAGGCGCCTACCGGGTCGATGCTGGCGTCATTGGAAGCAACCGCGATCTTGGCGCGGCTGCCGGGATCACGGGCCACCGACTTGATTTCGATGATGCTGTCATAGATTTCCGGCACTTCCTGGGCGAAAAGCTTGGCCATGAATTCCGGCCGCGAGCGCGACAGGAAGATCTGCGGCCCCCTTGTTTCCTCGCGCACGTCATAGACCAGGGCACGGACGCGGTCACCTTGGCGCAGATTCTCGCGGGGCAGGCATTCGTCGCGGCGCATCACCGCTTCGGCGCGGCCGAGATCGACGGCAACATTGCCGAATTCGGCGCGTTTGACCAAGCCGTTGACGACGTCGCCGACCCGGTCCTTGTATTCCTCGTACTGGCGTTGGCGTTCGGCCTCGCGGACTTTCTGGACGATGACCTGCTTCGCGGTCTGCGCCGCGATGCGGCCGAAATCCATCGGCGGCAAGCGGTCGGTGATGAATTCGCCGAGCTTGGCATCGGCATCGAGCTTCAGCGCCTCATCCAGCGAAATCTGCATCGTTTCATTTTCCACCGGATCGGCGATCTCGCGATAGCGCGCCAGCGAGATCTCGCCGGTCTTGCGGTCGATGCCCGCCCGAATGTCGTGTTCATGGCCGTATTTCGAGCGCCCGGCCTTCTGGATGGCCTGTTCCATGGCCTCCAAAACCTCCTCGGCATCGATGCTTTTTTCCCGGGCCACGTTGTCGGCGACCTGAAGAAGTTCGGGTTTGGCAAGCCCTGTCAAAGTTTCCATCGTCTCTTTCACCTAACCTAATTCTTACTGCTTGCGCGTCGCCGCGATCAGATCGTCAGTCATGACCAATTTGGCCTTGCAGATACGCTTGAAAGGCAGTTCGGCTTCGCCGTCGGCAAGAACAATGCGCACCGCGTCGCCCTTGATACCGGCGAGCTGGCCGCGAAATCGCTTGCGGCCGTCTAGCGCCGCGTCGAGCTCGATCTTGGCCTGGAAGCCGGCAAAACGCTCAAAATCGGCGAGCCGCACCAAGGGGCGGGCAAGGCCCGGGGAACTCACCTCCAGGGTGTATGAACCGGGAATCGGATCTTCGACATCGAGCACGGTGGAAATCGCGCGGGAGATATCGGCGCAGTCACCGACCGTCATGGCGTCACCGTCGCTGCGCTCCGCCATCACCTCCAGGGTCACCCGGTCGGCGCCGATCACGCGCACGCGCACGAGATCATAACCCATGGCACCAAGGGTCGGGGCCACCAGCGTTTCCACCTGGTTCGGCAGCTGATCCATTCCTGTCTTTTTCCGCAGCGGTCAAAGAAATTGCTATGGCCGTCCGTGCCCCGGGAAGTCGCTCCCTGGCTCCCGTCTCTCAGACCCAATAAGTGTTGAAAGAAATAAAAAAGCGGGCCAATGGCCCACCCCTCGGGAACGACTTGACCCAAACAATGGGGCGCTAAGAACAAGCTGGTATGAATATATCCATATCACCGTCAGCTTCAAGCTATTTAGCAAGTAAAAGCCCCTGAAAGGGCGATAAACCATGGCCTTTCCCTGACATATCCCCAAAATTCGCTGATTTTCGCTGTTTTTACCTCAGCGACGCGGTAAGCGGGCAAAGCTCAGAAACACGCAAGTGCGCCCGGCGGCGCCGGCCTTGGCCTCATAACGGGTGGCGATGCTGTCGGCGGGCCGGCGGCGCCAATCGGCGGGCCGCTTGGCAAGCCAGGTGAAATCCCCATGGTCGAGAACCGCCTCCAGGGTGCAGCGCACCAGAGCGGAATCGTCGCTGGCAAAGCGCAATTCACCATTATCTTCGAGGATACGCGCCAGCTGATCGAGGGTTTGCGGAGAAATGAACCGGCGCTTGTGATGCCGTTTCTTCGGCCACGGATCGGGAAACAACAGATCGACCCGGCTTATGGAATTGCCCGCCAGGGCGTCAACCAACTTGCGCGCATCGTCCATGAAGATACGGATGTTGCCGAGCCCAAGGTGGTCGATCTCGCTCAACAGCGCGGCGACGCCATTGATATAGGGTTCACAACCGATGAAGCCGATGTCGGGGTGATTTTGCGCCTGGGCGGCGAGATGTTCCCCGGCGCCGAAACCGACCTCGATGCGGATCTCCCGCGGGCGCGGCATGGCGGCGGTGAAGGCCTGAAGGGGGTCGAAATCGGCGGCGCCATCGGCGGGCAGGGCAAGTCCGAGTTGCGGCAACAGCTCCGACACCAGGGCCTGGCGCCGTGGCCTGAGCCGGCGGCCACGGCGGCGGCCGTAAAGAATGCGGCCATGGCCGTCCGGACCGCCTTCGGACGTCAAGTCAGGGCGGACTTCAGTTTGTCGACGAGATCGATGCGCTCCCATGAAAATCCACCGTCCGGATCGGGCTCGCGGCCAAAATGGCCGTAGGCCGCGGTGCGGGCATAGATCGGCTTGCTGAGCTTCAAGTGCTCACGGATGCCGCGGGGGGAAAGGTCCACCAGGTCCTGCAGCGCGGCGGACAATTTGTCTTCATCGACAACCCCGGTGCCGCAGGTGTCGACATAGACCGACAGCGGTTTGGAGACGCCGATGGCGTAGGCCACCTGGATGATGCAACGATCCGCCAACCCCGCGGCGACCACGTTCTTGGCCAAATAGCGCGCGGCATAGGCCGCCGAGCGGTCGACCTTTGTCGGATCCTTTCCGGAAAAGGCGCCGCCGCCATGGGGCGCCGAGCCGCCATAGGTATCGACGATGATCTTGCGTCCGGTCAGCCCGGTATCGCTTTCGGGCCCGCCGATCACGAAGCGGCCGGTCGGGTTGACGTAGAAGTCCGCCTCATCGCACATCCAGCCTTCGGGCAGCACATTGACCACATGGGGCCGCACGATTTCGCGGACATGTTCCTGGTCGAGATCTTCGCTGTGCTGGGTCGACACCACCACCGATTTCGCGCGAACCGGCTTGTTGCCGACATATTGCATGGTGATCTGGCTCTTGGCATCGGGGCCAAGGCCGGGCTCGGCGCCGGAATGGCGGGCCTCGGCCAAGGACCGCAGAATATGGTGGCAATAAAAGATCGGCGCCGGCATCAGGGCCGTGGTCTCATTGCAGGCAAAGCCGAACATGAGGCCTTGGTCGCCGGCGCCTTCATCCTTGTTGCCGGCGGCATCGACACCCTGGGCGATGTCCGGCGATTGCTGATGGATGAGAATCTCGACGTCCACATTTTTCCAATGGAATTTCGGCTGCTCATAACCGATTTCCTTGACGCAATGCCGCGCGATGTCCTCCAAGTGGTCGAAAGTGACCTCCTCTGGACCCCGGGTTTCGCCGGCCATGACGATACGATTGGCGGTGACCAGGGTCTCGGCGGCAACCCGGGACAGGGGATCTGCGGTCAGATAAGCGTCTACCACCGCATCGGAAATGCGGTCGCTGATCTTGTCCGGATGGCCTTCGGACACGGATTCACTGGTGAAAAGAAAATCGCCTTTGGACACGGCCGCAACCTCCGGTTTTCGATTCCCGATTGTCTTTAGCATCGTTGTCGATGAAACCGCCGGAGCGGCCAACGAGTCCCGCAGGGGCGGACTTGTTGCAACCTTTGGTCATGCAGTCAAGAGGAATCACGGCGGGGAAACACCGCCGCCGCCCAGTGCCGAAAGGGGAGTAGATGTGTGTTTAAACCGCCCCTGCCATCGGCGGGGCGCCGCCTTCACAGGGCTTTGCCGACCGAGCGGATCATATCGACGATGCGCTTGCGCACCTGCTTGTCGGTGATGCGGTAATAGGCGCGAACCAGTTCCAGGGTCTCGCGCTTGGAGAAGGCATCATGTTCGAACTTGTTTTGCGCGCCCTCGGAAAAACCCCGGGCCTGGCGCGACCGTCCCCTTTGGGGAAGCTCGTCAAAGAAAAAAGATACCGGCACATCGAGGATATTGCTGAATTCATGCAGCCGGCTGGCGCCGATCCGGTTGGTGCCCCGTTCGTATTTCTGAATTTGCTGGAAGGTCAGGCCGACGGCATTGCCCAATTTCTCCTGGCTCATACCCAACAGGGTCCGGCGTTGACGCACCCTGGTGCCGACATGGACATCGACGGGATTGGGACCGTCGATTGAAACATTCCTGGTCCGTTTTTTTCGTGGCCGTGCGAGCCTTGCCATTTCAGTGGCTCCTACCCGATTCTTGAACATGCTCCCCGGAGTTTTGATAGCATACGATGGTATGCAGTCAACAAAAACCGCAGGAATCGAGCAATTTTGGCCGATTTGCACCAGATTTGTGCAGTTGCGCCGGAATTTCGGAATTTTAGGCGGGGCGGCGGCGAAACACAGCCGGGATCAAGGCGGCCAAAGCAAGCCACAGCACAATCCAGTCGCCGAGGCGGCCATACAGGGTCAGGGCCGGCAATGGCTTGGGCAGGGGGCTGTCGAGAATGCCTTCAACACCGAGGCCAAGCCGCGCCATGGTGCGGCCATAGGGGTCGACCACCGCCGAGATTCCGGTGTTGGCGGCGCGCACCAACGGCAATCCTTGCTCGACGGCGCGGAGCCGCGCGGCGGCGAAATGCTGATAGGGGCCGGTACTGACGCCGAACCAGGCATCGTTGGTGAGATTGAGCAGCCACGCCGGGCGGTCTTCGCCATCGAGAACGTCCGCCGGAAAGATTACCTCGTAGCAGATCAGCGGGCTCATTGGTGGAAGCCCCGGCAGCTTGAAGGTGCGGGGGCCGGGGCCGGCGCTGAAATCCACCGTGCCGGCTGTCAGCTTGGTGAGCGGCAACAAGCTCCGGAAGGGGATGAATTCGCCAAACGGCACCAGGTTGAACTTGTCATAACTGGCAAGCAGGTTGCCGCCACCATCGACCGCGTGAATGCTGTTCCACACCTGGAACGGTTTTACCCCCGCCCGGGTCGTGCGCATTGCGCCGGTGATGACGACGCCGGCGCGCGGCACCACCCTGGCCACGGCGGCGCGCGCCGCGGCATCATTGGCGAGGACATAAGGCGTCGCGGTCTCGGGCCAGATGATATGGGTCACGGCGCCGGGTGCGCCGGGGGTCTTGGTGCCGGGGGCGCCAGGGGTCTTGGTGCCGGTGGCGCTCATGCGCAGATGCTTGCGGAAATTGATGGCGCGCTGGCCGGTGCGCCATTTGTCACGCTGATCGATATTGCCCTGGACCAGGCGCAAGCGAACATTGGGCACCATCTCCGGCCCACCACTGGCGCCATATTGCGGAGCCAGGCCCAACCGCGCCGCGCCGCCCAGCCAGACCAAGCCAACAAGCCCGGCCAGCACCATGACTGAGCGCCACCGCGCGGCACGGGGCTGGTCGGCCGGACCATCGGTGAGGGTCGCGGCAACGCCGGCGGCAAACACCGCCAAGAGGCTCAGGCCATATGTTCCGCCATAAGCGCTGAGTTGGATCATGGCGTCCGACCATGCCCACACCGTCCCCATCAGGTTCCAGGGAAAGCCCCCAAGAACCATGCCGCGTAGCCACTCGCACGCGGTCCAGGCCACCGCCAGCACCACGATGCGGCGCACACCGGTGGCCCCTGAAAGCCGCGTGGCCAACGCCGCCAACGCCGGATACAGCGCGAAATATGCAGCAAGCCCAGCGACGGCGAACGGCGCCAGCCAACCGAACTTGGCCGCGTCCACCATCAGAGCGTTGGTAATCCAATAGAGCCCGGCTGCAAAATGGCCGAAGCCGAACCACCAACCGGCGGCAAAGGCGGCGCGCAACGGCTTAGGCCCGGCGCCGGCATCGTCGATCAACCAAACCAGGCCGGTAAACCCAACCAAGGCCAAAGGCAAAATATAAAGCGGAGGAAACGCCGTGGCCGCCGCCGCCCCCAGCACAACGGCGCACAACCACCGCCGCCAGCCCACCAACGCGGTTGCGCGGCGGCGCAACTCCATCAACGACCAGCTAGGCATTGTCTGGGAGGTATGGGTCTGGGAGGCATGGATCTAGGAGGCATGGATCTGGAAGACATGGGTGGGCGGCGGGCACGGGATTAAGGGGTTTCCGTGGTCGGCCCGTCCCCATCGTGACCCGCGTCGGGCTCCTTGGCGGCCTTGGGCAGATTGGACAGGCGCAGCCGCTTGATCCGGCGCGGATCCGCGTCGGTGACCTCGAATTCGAGCCCCGACGCATGACAAATCACCTCACCCCGGCTCGGCACCCGCCCCATCAGCGAAAACACCAGCCCGCCAAGGGTATCGATATCGTCGTCCCGTTCCTCCTGGGTCAGCACCGCACCGAAGCGGTCCTCGAATTCCTCGATCTTGGTGCGGGCGCTGGCAACGACCGAGCCGTCGGGCCGTTCGATCATGGTCGGGATATCGACGTCGTGTTCATCCTGGATCTCGCCGACGATTTCCTCCACCAGATCCTCGATGGTAACCAGGCCGTCGATGCCGCCATATTCATCGACCACCAGCGCCATATGGATGTGGGTCATACGCATCTGCAGCAACAGATCGAGCACGTGCATCGACGGCGAAACGAACAGGATCTTGCGGGCGATGGAGGTCAGCGATACCTGATCTGAGCGGCTTAGACAGGCCAGAACGTCCTTGATATGGACCATGCCGACAATGTCGTCCAAGGTCTCGCGGTAGACCGGCAGGCGCGAATGGGTCGCGCGGCTCATCAGTTCGATCAACTCGGTGAAGGGGGTCGACGCATCGACGGCGATAATCTCGGCGCTGGCCACCATCACATCCTTCACCGTCACCTTCTCGAGGGACAGGATGTTTTCCAACAGCACGCGCTGGTCGGCGTTGATCGGGGCTTCGGCCTCTTCGCGATCCTCGATCAGTTCCTCGAGGGTTTCCCGGATCGAATTGTCGCCGTTGCGGCCGCGCACCAATCTGTGCCACCAGCCGCGGACCGTGTCGGCGATGGTGCCGGCGGCCGCAACCCCGTTGCCGCGGGTGGAGTTCGAAGAGGACTCCGCGTTCATGTCGCCGCCTGCGTGGGCGCGTATGGGTCGGGGTAACCCATGCGCTCCATTGTCAATGTTTCCAGCCGCTCCATGATTGTCGCCGGATCTTCGCCGTCATGATCATAGCCCAAAAGATGCAGCATGCCATGCACCGCCATGTGACATAGATGGGCCTCAAGGCTTTTGGCTTGCGCTTCGGCCTCGGCCGCCACGGTTTCAAAAGCGATGACCACGTCACCCAACAACACAGGCCGCACGCCGCCGTCACCGTCCCGTCCTTGGGCCCGGGCGAATGGGGGATCGGAGGGGGTGATGGCGGCGAAGGACAATACGTTGGTGGCCTCGTCGCGGCCCCGGTAATCCCGGTTGAGCTTGCGCACGAAATCGTCATCGGCGAGCACGACACTGGCTTCCATGGCACCGCCTTTGGGCACCAAATCGGCAATTGCAGCGCCGGCAATGGCGTCCTCGACGGCAGCCAAGGCGGCGCGGCGGCTCAAGGCCTCGGCCTCGGGCAAGCATGCCTGCCATGCCTCACCGGGCGTGGAGACATTGATCTCGGCCTTGACGCTCATATCCGACATTTCTTACCGCCGGCCCTTGCCGGCATCGCGTTCCGCTTTCTCGTAGGCCTGCACCACCCGGGTCACCAGGGTGTGACGCACCATATCGGTATCGGTAAAGCGGACGAAGGTCAGGCCCTCGACCCCTTCCAGGGTCTCGGTGGCGTCCGCCAGTCCCGAGCGCGTTCCGTCGGGCAGATCGACCTGGCTGGGATCGCCGGTGACCACCATGCGGGAGTTCTCGCCAAGCCGGGTCAGGCACATTTTCATCTGCACCGGTGTGGTGTTCTGGGCCTCGTCGAGGATGATGAAGGAGTGTGCCAGGGTGCGGCCACGCATGAAGGCCAGGGGCGCGACCTCGATTTCACCGCTGGCGAGACGCTTGGCCACCTGGTCGGCGGGCAACATGTCATAAAGCGCGTCATAGAGCGGGCGCAAATAGGGATCGATCTTCTCGCGCAGATCACCGGGCAGGAATCCCAGCCGCTCGCCGGCCTCGACCGCCGGGCGTGACAGGATGATGCGGTCGACTTCCCCGGCCATCAAAAGCGACACCGCCGTCGCCACCGCCAGATAGGTTTTACCGGTGCCCGCCGGGCCCAGGCTGAACACCAACTCATAATCCTCCATGGCGCGGATATAGTCGGCCTGTGCCGGGGTGCGCGGCGAAATCTTGCGCCTGCGGGTGTTGATGATCAGATCGTGGGCCGCCGATTTGTGCCGCCCCCCAGTCTTGCCCCCAGCCTTGCCCCCGACATTGGAATCGATATTGGGCCCGCTGTCCGATGCCCAGCGAATGGCGGCGTCGACTTCGCCCTGATCAATCTCGGTTCCGTCCTTGAGCTTGCCGTAAAGGCTATCCAGGCAGTGATGCGCCGCTTCGGCGGCCCAGGCCGGCCCGGTGATGGCCAATTGATTTCCCCTGCTCGCCAGCATGACGCCGAGTTTTTGTTCGATGCGGGCAAGATTCTGATCGTGCTCGCCGAACAGCAGCGACAACAGGGAGTTGTCGTCGAACTCGATCTGCAGCTCGAGGTGCGAGGGCGTATCGATGCCTTCGGGTTTCATGCCCATGCCCCCTCGGCGGCGGTAGACCTCACGCCATCGCTACGTGGCCGCAACGCCAGGGTTGCCTTGAGGCTATTGGCGTGGGCTTCGATGATCCGCACTTCTGTTACAGTGCCGGACACACCGGCTTGGGCCGCGTCGGTTCCATCCACATCCAAGATCACCGCCTGCATATAGGGGCTGCGCCCGGCGAGTTGATCTTCACGCTTGCCTTGGCGGTCGAACAGCACCGCCATGGTCGTGCCCACCGAACGCCGGTTGAAGGCGCGCTGCTGGTGGTCGAGCAAGTGCTGGAGTTGGGCCAGGCGTTCGGTCTTCACCGCTTCGGGGACCTGTGCGGCCAGCGCCGCCGCCGGCGTCCCGGGACGGGGGCTGAATTTGAAGGAATAGGCCTGGGCAAAGCCGATGTCCCGGACCAGGCCGAGGGTGGCGGCGAAATCGGCATCGGTCTCACCGGGAAAGCCGACGATGAAGTCCGACGCCAACGCCAGATCCCCCCGGGCGCGGCGCAGCTTGTCGACGACGCGCCGATAGTCATCGCGTCCATAGCCCCGGTTCATCGCCGCCAGCACCCGATCCGATCCGGACTGAACCGGCAGATGCAGATAGGGCATGAGTTCCGGCACCTCGCCATGGACGGCAACAAGCTCGTCATCCACGTCCCGGGGATGGGAGGTGGTGTAGCGGATGCGTTCGAGGTCATCGATGGCGGCAAGGTCCCGGATCAGGCCGCCGAGGCCGAGCTCGCCGCCGCCATGGGCACCGTGATAGGCATTGACGTTCTGGCCCAAAAGCATGATCTCGCGGGCGCCGCCGGCCACCAGGCGACGAGCCTCGGCCACGACGGCGCCGGCCGGGCGCGAATATTCGGCGCCGCGGGTGTAAGGCACGACACAGAAGGTGCAGAACTTGTCGCATCCTTCCTGGACCGAGAGATAGGCCGCGACGCCCTGGGGCAAGGCCGCATCAGGCAGGTGATCGAATTTCGATTCAGAAGGAAATTCGGTATCCACCACCGGGGCCGAGCCGGGCGCGGCACGGCCCGCCCGGGCCACCATTTCCCCCAGGCGATGGTAAGTCTGGGGGCCAAGCACGATATCGACATAGGGCGCGCGGCGGGCAATTTCGGCGCCTTCGGCCTGGGCGACACAGCCGGCGACGGCAATGATCATGCGGCCGCCATGCTGGGCCCGCGCCGATTTCAATGGCGCCAGCCTGCCGAGCTCGGAATAGAGCTTTTCCGCGGCTTTCTCGCGAATATGGCAGGTGTTGAGAATGACCAGATCGGCCCCATCGGGCCCGGCCGCCAGGCCATAGCCATGGGGCGCCATAACATCGGCCATGCGCGCCGAATCATAGGCGTTCATCTGGCAGCCGAAGGTTTTGATGAAGAGTTTTTTCGTCAAATCTTGAACCCTACCGCCTTGGGCCCCATGGTCCCCGCAGCAGGCTTAAAAATCCTTTAAAATCAAAGGAACCGGAAAACTCTAACATCGCACCTCCAGGAGTCAAGCGAACTGGGTCCAATCCTAATTAAAGCCTGGGCCGCCACAATCGGCCTTTAACAACATATGTGCCCGCAAATTCCGGCTACAAGGCCCGATCACGGCCGCCGGTCAGGGCCTCGGTGACGCCCTGGGCGACCTGGCGGTGGCAATAATCCGATAGGGCCTTGCGGTTGCCGATATCAGCGATGAAGACCGGGGGGTGGAAGCGGACCTCCACGGTCACCCTTCCTAGGGTGAAAATCTTCCAAAAATGGGAGGCCATATCCATGTCCCCGTACCAGGCGTAATAGGCCCGCCATTCCCGCCCCAGCGGCAGCCCGTCGAGACGCACATAGGCAATGGAAACCGGTTGTATCGCCAATGGCGCGAGATCCTTGGTGCGCTCGGCGACGCTGAACAGGGCGCTTTTGAACGGCAACACCCGGTTTCCGTCGGAAGACGTGCCCTCGGCGAAAAGAACCAGCCGGTCTCCGGCATCGAGCCGGGCGGCGATCTCGTCGCGGTGATGAGCCGTCCGCACGGGACGGCGTTCGACGAACACCGAACGCTGCAGCTTGGCAAGCAGTCCAAACAACGGCCAGGTCGCGACTTCACTTTTGGCAATGAAGGACAGCCGCACCATCGAGGCCAAGACCGTGATATCGAGATACGAGATGTGATTGGAAACGAACAGGGTCGGCTTGGTCTCGGAGATTTTTCCCAGACTCACCACATCGAGGCCGATGATATGGCAACAGCCCCGGTGATAGAGCAGGGGGATGGTTTCAGCCAGGCCGGACCCAAGGGCGACGGAAACCACCTGCACCGGCAACAGCATCAGGGTCCAGCCGGTCCACAGCGCCAGCCGGACAACGCCCCGAATGGTCGACCCCATGGACTTTAAGCGGCCCCGGCCAGGCGCGTGCTGCGTTCATAGTGGCGGGCATATCTTGCGGTGATGAGAGTGGACTTGACCACGATACAAACGTCGATGGTGTTGAACTGTTCATCGATCACCGCCCCGTCACCGACGAAGCAACCAACCCGCAGATACCCTTTGATCAATGGCGGCATCGACGCCAGGGTGGCGCGGGTATCGATTTCATCCTCCGCCATCAGGTTCATCTGGACATAACGTTGGTCCAGCGCCCGCGGTCTCAGGGCCGGCGGCGCCAGGTGATAGTGATAGAGATAAGAGAGCTTGTCCGCCTGTTTCGCCACGTCGGTGCCCGGCAAGCTGGCGCAGCCGAACAAAAAGGCGATATCGTAATGGTAAACATAGGCGACGATGCTTTGCCACAACAGTTGCATGGCGCCGCGGGTGCGATAGGCAACATCGACGCATGACCGGCCGAGTTCGAGAATTTCGGCCTTATGGGCTTCAAGTTTGCTGATGTTGTATTCGCTGGCCGAATAGAACCCGCCCAGGCGCTTGGCGGCCTCGCGGCGGATCAGCCGGTAAGTTCCCACCACCTTGTTGGCACCTTCGGCCAAGCTATGATCGATGACCAGCAAATGGTCGCAATCGGCGTCGAAAGCGTCGAAATCGCGGCGCAGGGCCGCCATTTCCTTGGTCGGGATCGCCGCCATTTCCTCGTAGAAAACACGGTACCGCAACAGCTGGGCGGCAACCACTTCGGCTTCAGAGGTTGCGAGCCGAACCTCTAGGCTGCCGGCCCACAAATTGCAGAATCGATTGTCCTTGCAATCACTGGCACTCATGATTCCGAATACCCGTTTTCGAATTCCGATCTATCCACAATAGCCGAAGACGTAGAGGTGACTTACGCTTTTCTCTTCGCCTTTTCGTCGCCCTTTATTGGGATGCCAAAAAGTTCGAGGCGGTGATCAACCAGATCATAACCCAATTCCCTGGAAATCTCACGCTGCAGATTTTCTATTCTTTCGCTGCGGAACTCAATGACTTTTCCGGTCCTGATGTCAATCAGATGATCATGATGGCTTATGGGTAGTTTTTCGTAACGCGCCCTACCATCCCCGAAATCGTGACGGGCGATGATCTCGGCCTCCTCGAACAAACGTACGGTACGGTAAACCGTGGCAATGCTGATACGGGGGTCGACATCCACCGCCCGGCGGTGAACCTCATCGACATCGGGATGGTTGGATGCCTCCGACAGCACACGGGCAATCACCCGGCGCTGGTCGGTCATTCTCATGCCCTTATCCCGGCAGAGCTTCTCAAGAGGGGACATTATTGCGAAACTTGAAACCATATTACTCACACTATAGTTGACTTTTTTTCATGCCAACAGGGCGTTGGCTTTGCGGCGGGCCGTCCGGTGCGCAAGGCCAACATCTGCTCAGGCGTAATCTCAATTGTTCTGTGACCGGCCGCGTGGCTTGGTGCCGAGGCCGATTTTCTTGGCCAAGGTACTCCGCTGCTTGGCGTAATTGGGGGCAACCATGGGATAATCGGGGGTCAGCGCCCAACGCTCGCGGTATTCTTCGGGGGTCATGTTGTAGGCGGTCTTGAGATGACGCTTCAACATCTTGAGCTTCCGGCCATCTTCGAGACAGATGATAAAATCAGGGGTCACCGACCGCTTAATCGGCACCGCCGGCTGGGGACGTTCGGCTGCGGGAGCGGAAGACTTCCCGATGGTGGCCAAGGTGTTGTAAACCTGCTGAATCAAATTCGGCAGATCATTCACCGTGACCGGGTTGTTGGCGACGTGAGATGAAACAATCTCGGTCGTCAATTCGAGCAGTTCGCTTGAATCCGTAGCTTCAGCCATTTAACATTTCTCCCTGTCAAAATATCAAATGAAATATAAGTTTTTTAGCTGGTTTTAGCAATAACATATTCAATATATACAATTGGACGGCGAGAATGACAGATGTAGTGGATCACAATCTAGACATAACACAAGAAGTGTGTCCGCTTACCTTTGTTAAGACCAAATTGTTAATCGAGCGGATGTCGTCCGGCGAGACCGCGGCCATCCGCATCAAGGGTGCCGAGCCACTGGAAAACGTGCCGCGTTCGGTCCGTGAGACCGGCCACCAGGTGCTCTCCTTGGAGCCCGCCGACGGCAAATCGCCGTCCCCGGACGACCCCGGGACCGTCTATATATTACGCATCCGAAAGGGTTAGCCGGTCACATCGAGGCACAGCGTAAGGGCCGCCACCGATGACGCGCCCTGGCGCTTGTAATAGCCCGGGCGGCGCCCCACCGGGGTGAAGCCATGGGCGTTATAAAGCCCCCGTGCGGTCTCGTTGTCTTCCGCGACCTCTAGAAACAGCCGCTCGGCCCCCAGGGCACGGCCTTTGTCCACGGCGGCCCCCACCAGCCGCGCCCCGATCCCCTTGCCACGGCATTCGGGAGCCACCCCGAGGGAAAGAATCTCGCATTCGTCGGCGACAAGATGGCAAAGGACGAAGCCGGCGGGCGCCGGCGTCGCCGCGCTGACGGCGCCATTGCCGCCCACATCCCCCACTTGTGCCCCCGCTTCAGCTTCGAGTTGCGCGGTATATCCGAAAGCGCCCTTCATGTTCATGACCTGGCTCACGGTGTTGGCGCTCCACGCATCATCAAAGCAAAGACCGTGAAGGGCGGCGACCAAGTAATGATAGGCCGGGGATACCGCGACAAGGGTGACGTCGCCGCCATCCATGGCTTTTGTGGCATTGGTTTTGGCGCCTTTGCGGGCGCCCTTGGGCCGGCTGTTTCCCGTCATGGTCCCCCTTATGATCATGGTCTGAGCCTACCACCGTCGCTGGGCAGGGTGGCATCCGGTGGACGCAGATAGAGCGGCCGCACCGGGGCGCGCGCGCCCTCGGGCCCGCGCTCGGCGGCGATGGCCGCAACCTGGACGGCGTCGGGACGGCCCGGGGCCTGGGAATAGCGAATATGGTCTCCATCGAAGTCTCCCTCCCGGGCCAAGTCTCCCTCCCGGGCGCCATTGCGGCGCCCGGCAAGGGCGGCGCGCAACTGCTCGGCACCATCACCGGCCACCAGCACCGGACCCGGCGATAGTAGCTCCTGGGCGTCTTGTGGCATCACGGCCGCGGGCGGGCCCAGGGCTTCCAGGCCGGAGCCGAAACATTGGCCGTAAAAATCCCGCCTTTTGGCGTCGATCACCACCACCAGCCGGCGATCCTGGCGCTCATCGGCGGGCACGCCCCGGGCCACCGCTTCCAATGTGGTGACGCCAACCATCGGCAGATCCCCGGCCAGGGCCAGGCCGCGGGCCGAGGCCAGGCCGATGCGCACACCGGTGAAAGCCCCGGGCCCGGTGGTGACGGCAATGAGATCAAGATCGGCGAATTCCAGCCCGGCCTGGGCGACGGTCTCGATCACCATGGGGATGAGGGCCTCCGATTGGCCCCGTTCCATGGCCTGGAAACGGTGCGCTTGGATGGCGCCGTCGCACCACACCGCCGCCGAACAGGCCGATGTCGCCGAATCCATCGCCAGGATCTTCATGGCACGCCCCCGGGCATAATCCTTGTGAGTGCACAGCCTAGATGCCTCGCAGAATAGATCATGTTAGAAATTCTGTCCCCGGCCTTGTTTGCCCAAGGTCAGATCGCTGCCAAATAGATGAAAGGATCCTGCGTGAACCCCCAAGACCCTGCTTCCGGCGCCGCCAAGCTGGTTCACATCGAGGCGGCGGCGTTCAATGTCGAGATCGACCTGGCCTATGCCACCGCCGATAATTTCACCGGCCGCGCCGTCTACCGTCACGGCATATGCTATCTCCACGCCGATGCCGCCCACTGCCTTGGCCAGGCCGTGGCCCTCGCCGGGGAACTCGGTCTTGGTCTTAAAATCTTCGATGCCTTCCGCCCGGTGGAGGCGCAATGGGTGTTGTGGAACCATACGCCGGATCCCGACTTCCTGGCCGATCCGCGCAAGGGCTCGCCCCATTCCCGTGGCGCCGCGGTTGATCTGACCCTGATCGACGGCGAGGCCAAACCCTTGGACATGGGCACCGCGTTCGATGCCTTCACGCCGCGGTCCCACCACGGGTCGCTTGCCATCGATGCCAAGGCCCAGGGCAACCGTCATCTGTTGCTAGGGCTGATGACGGCGGCGGGCTGGGATTTCTATCGCAATGAATGGTGGCATTACCAGCTGTTCGATTCACGCCGCTACCCACTGGTGGAAGACCGCCAACTTGCCAACGGCATGATGTAATTGCCGCCTTGCCGCTTGACCACGCCGGCAAACAAGATGAATCTATCGCACCTTCTCTATAGGCATATGTGGTTGGGGGAGCAGGCTTCGTGAAGCATCGGCCAGGGTCCATTGCCAGGGTCATTTACAGTGCGCTATTCGCGCTCGTGGTGGCGGCGGCGGTGTTGGGCGGCTGGGCCCAGGCGGTGCGTGCCGCGCCCGAGGATAAATCGGCCGCGGTGGTGGTCATGTACCATCGCTTCGGCGCCACCACGGCGCCATCCACCAACATCCGTCTCGACCAGTTCGAGGCCCACCTCAAGGAACTTCGCGATGGCGGCTACACCGTCCTGGCCCTGCCCCGCATCGTCACCGCGATTGCCAATGGCGAGGAGTTGCCGCCCCGCACGGTCGGCATCTCGATCGATGACGCCTATCTGTCCGCTTACACCGAGGCCTGGCCCCGTCTCAAGGCGGCGGGGTTTCCCTTCACGCTGTTTGTCGCCACCCGGCCGATTGACCGCAAACTCAGAAACTACATGTCATGGGACCAGATCCGCGCCATGGCCAAGGCCGGCGTCACCATCGGCAGCCAGACCGCGAGTCATCTCCACATGGCGACATCGACGGCGGAGCGCAATCGCCAGGATCTCGCCAAATCCAACCAACGCTTCAAGGCCGAGCTCGGCAAGGTGCCGGAGCTGTTCGCCTATCCCTATGGCGAAGCGAGTTCAGAGGTCATGGCGTTGGTGAGAAAGGCCGGGTTCAGCTTTGCCTTCGGCCAACATTCCGGCGTGTTGCACGGCAAGGCCGACAAATCCTACCTGCCGCGCTTCGCCATGAACGAGGCCTTTGGCGGCATCAACCGCTTCCGTCTTGCGGTCAATGCCCTGCCCCTGATGGTCGGCGACATCACCCCGGCCGATCCGCTGATCCGGGTCAATCCCCCGGCATTCGGTTTCACGGTGACATCCCAGGGCAAGCACAATCTCAATCGGCTCGCCTGTTACTTGTCAGGCCGCGGCAAACTGCCCGTGATGCGTCTCGGCAAGCGCATCGAAGTGCGGCCCACCGCCCCGTTCCCACCGGGCCGGACGCGGATCAATTGCACCCTACCCGGACCGGACAGGCGGTGGCGCTGGTTCGGTACCCAATTCATGGTGCCAAAGAAATAAACCGCGGTACTTAGACCGCGGTGTATTGGACTGGGATGGAAATTGGCGATCAGGTGCCGGAAAACTTGCCGAAAAAGACCGCCTTGTTGCTCAGGCGCACCGCATCGAACTGATCGAAATTGTTGTAGCGCATGATCGACTGAATGGTGCGCACATAGGCCTCGCCGCGCTCCGAGTAAGCGTAGAGCGTCCGCGTCAGATCCATGCCGTTGAACTCGGCGCCTTCGCCGTTGCGGCGGCGCAGCTGGGCGCGGGCCGTGCGCAAGTGCCGGTAGGCACGGTGAACATTGAGATTGCGGATATAGGAACTGATGCCGTCATACAGCTTACCGAAGGACTTGATCTTGATGTTGTTCTCCCCGGACACGCCCTTGGGCACGATGCCGCTGGACTCCTTGGAGGTGCGCTGACCGAATAGGGCGTTGCCCTCCTGGGCGAACCGCGACGTCCCCCAGCCGCTTTCCTCGGCGGCCTGGGCCAAAGCCAGGGACGGCGGGATGACATCGACCCGGTTCAACAGTTCCTTGAAGTTGCGGTTGGCGACTTCGTACTGGCCGGCCAAGCTTTCGAGCCACTGTTTCTCCGCCGAAGACATGACCTTGCCCCCAGCAATACGCCCCTTGAGGACAATCAGGCGCCGGCGCTGATGCAGGATATCTTCATTGGCCCGAAGAATGAGTGGCAGGATGGTCTTGATGAACACCGCCTTGCGGGTTTGCACCGAATTGAGCCGGGGCAGGTCCGCCGGCAGACTGGCCAGATACAGTCTCGGCACCGACTGTTCACCGGCGCGCACGCGCTCGAGGTGATAGCCCATGCTGCGGAAGGTCTGATGCAGCTTGACGGAATCGTTGGTGATGACCATGACATTGACATTGCCGGCCTTGATGAACGAATGGTGGGAACGGGCGCGTTTGGTGTGGCGCAACACCGCGAAAACCTGGTCGGCGGTCTCGGCCTTTTCGCGCAGGTTCCCCAGGGCAAAGCGGGGGGACTCCACGATCAGGGTCTTAGCTGGCAGGGTCTTAGCCGGTATCTGGGCCGAAGCCTGGACCCGCATCGCCGCCACCGGACCCGCCGCCGGCGCCACGCTGGACAGATGCGAAGACGGCACGGGCGCATCGAAAACCATGGCAAGGGAAATGGCAACGGTGAGGCCCACGGCCGTGGCCAGGCGTGGACCGCCGAGGGACTTGCCGCCAATATGGGCGCCAACACACTTGACCGCGGTTCCAACCTGGCCGATCAAGCCCAGCCCCTTGTTGCCAAGGCCTTCAAGACGTTTCCAGTTTTCCCTGAACATTTTCTGATACTCCACGCTACTGAACTCAACTGAACGCTATTGAACTGCGCGTACTTCCAAAACTTCGGGTATGTAATGCTTGAGCAAATTCTCGATCCCCATCTTCAGGGTCGCCGTGGAACTGGGGCAGCCGGAGCAGGCGCCTTGAAGCTGCAGATGGACGATGCCGTCCTTGAAACGGTGGAAGACGATGTCGCCGCCATCTTGGGCAACCGCCGGGCGAACCCGGGTCTCCAGCAGCTCCTTGATCTGAGCAACCACCTCTTCGTCCTCCTCCGCCGTCGCCGCACCGGCCTCGTCGCCGGCGGCCTCGTCATTGAGGATCGCCGCGCCGGAGGTGAAATGCTCCATGACAATGCCAAGCACCGAAGGCTTGAGAACTTGCCAGTCCGTGCCGTCATCCTTGGTCACGGTCACGAAATCGGCGCCCAAAAAGACGCCTTTGATCCCCTCGACCTCGAAAAGCGCTTCGGCCAAGGGTGATCGTCGCGCCGCCTCGGCGCTGGTGAAATCCGCGGTGCCTGAACCCATGACCATCTGGCCAGGAAGGAATTTCAGGGTGGCGGGATTGGGGGTCAGTTCGGTCTGTATGAACATGTTTTATCCCTCGTCCTGGGCATCGGATCGCCCGGGACACATGGATTGTCCGGGGCATCGGATCGGGACGGGCATCGGGTTGCCCGGCACATCCAAAATGGCTAAATAGAGCCTCAAAATCAAGATAAATTTTGCGAAAAATATCAATGAGTTAAGGGTAATAGTTAAGTTTTTTCGTGGTAAGGGCCAAGGTGCCCGGAAAAGCTCATGGTGGGGCGAACAAAGTTTCAAACTCGGCCGCAACAACGCAGTGATCGTCCATCGCGAAAACCGGGCTTTAGGGGCCTGAGCGGCGCTGGCGGCGCCGGTTATGGTTAATCAAGGGTTGATTTGGACATTGGGCCCAAAAACCGGCCCAGTCGGGATGGTTTGGGCTGCCGGCGTCTCAGGTCAGGCTTTCGATCTGGTCGTCGGTAAGATTGCCCGGGACGATGGTCAGCGGCACCCGGAGTTTGCCCGCCATCTTGCCGGTGAGGGCGCTGACCAGGGGCCCCGGCCCCTTGCCGCCGGTGTCGGCGCCGAGAACGAGAATGGAAATGCTTTGGTCCTCGTCGATGAGCTTCAGCAACTCATCTTGCAGCTTGCCTTCCCTGAGATGCAGCACCGGGGTGCGGCCCGACCATTGTTGAACCTGCGGCGAATAGGTCTGCAGCACCTCTTCGGCCTCCTTACGGCTTTCCTCGCGCATCAGGTTTTCCACCGACATCCAATGCTGAAAGTCGGCGGGCTCGATGACATAGAGCAAAGCGACGCGCCCGCCGGTGTTGCGCGCCCGCAGTGACGCGAAGCGTAGCGCAACCCGCAATTCCGCGGTGTTGTCCACCACCACCAGGAAGATACGGTCCAACGGTTCTGCGGACGGTTTGGCGGGCGGTTCTGTGGGCGTGTCGGTCATGGCCTCACATCTTTCGGAAGATGAAGCCCACCAGCAAGCCTGCCGAGAGGGCGATGATGATGGCGATAATGCCATAAAGGGCGGATTCGCGGTGGGCAAAATCATAGACCTCGGCGCCGAGGCCGATCTTGCTGATGATCAAGGGGGTGGTCTGGGCGCTGACCACCACGCCATCGCGCAACAAGAAGACCTCCACCTTGTAGGTGCCGGTGGGCACGTTGGCGGGGAAGTAGACCCGGGTGCGGAACAGTCTCAGTCCGAGGAACGACACCTTGCCGACTTCACGGCCGTAAAGTCCGACCCGGCGTTTGTTGCGCACCAGGGCCTTGCGGAACAGCGCCAGCTCCACCGGCTTTTCGCCGGCCGTCTTGACCGCCGTCTTGGCCACAGTCTTGAAATGCAACTGATCGGCGCCGATGCCATGGCGCAACCTCACCGGCAGCGCCATGATGGCCTCGAGATCGCGGCTGGCGCCAACCCAATAGAACGCCGGCACGCCGTCGAAGGACATCTCGGCGCCATTGACCCAGATGCCGGCGAGCCGGGTCTTGCGCCGGACGGTTTCACGCCGATTGGGGCCGCGCACCACCACCACCACGTCACCGCCGCCTTCGATGGCGCCGAACAACAAAACCTCGGTGCCGGTAAAGCCGGTGGTGATCGCCACCAGATGCTGGGACAGATCGGCGACCAGGGGAGACGCGGCGCGGGCCGGGGTACAAACCAGGGACGCAGCAGCAAGAACCGTTGCCAGGGCCAAAGATTTTGTGAGTGCTTTCATCCCACCCCCGGCCGGCCGAGAAAGTAGAGATCATCCGGCACCGTCACCAGATCGAACAGCAGTTTGGCACACACCGCAATGACGATCAGCGCCAACAGGCCACGCAAATGTTCGCCGGGCAGGCGGCCCGAATAGCGGCTGCCGATCTGGGCGCCGATGACGCCACCGGTCAACAACACAACCGCCAGCAAGACATCGACGGTCTGGTTGCTCACCGCCTGCAGGAAGGTCACATAGGCGGTGACGAAAATGATCTGGAACAGCGATGTTCCGACCACCACCGTGGTCGGCATCCCCAACAGATAGATCATGGCGGGAACCATGACGAAGCCGCCGCCGACGCCCATGATCGCCGACAGGATGCCGACGAAGAACCCTATCCCCAGCGGCAACAACGCCGAGATGTAAAGCTTGGACTTGCGGAAGCGCAATTTGAAGGGCAGGCCGTGGAGCCAGGTGTGCTGGTGCAGCTTGCGCCCGCCGGCGCCATGGCGCAGCCTGAGCGTGGTCCGCACCGCTTCGATCAGCATCAGGGTACCGATGACACCGAGGAACACCACATAAGCCAGCGTGATCACAAGATCGAGCTGGCCGATCCCCCGCAACATGGAATAGAGCCACACCCCGAAGGTCGAGCCCACCAAGCCACCGCAGAGCAACACCGCCCCCATGCGGAAATCCACATTGCCCCGGCGCCAATGGGCGACGACGCCGGAGACCGAGGCGGCGACAATCTGATTGGCCTCGGTGGCGACGGCCACAGGTGGCGCCACACCGACCCAGAAGATCAGCAAGGGTGTCATGAGAAAGCCGCCGCCGACGCCGAACAGGCCCGACAGGAAACCAACGAAGCCGCCGAGGCCCAGCAGCAGGAAAACGCTGACCGACATTTCCGCTATCGGCAGATAAATCTGCATGGGACCGGGTGAACAGACTCAAAATATGATCAAAGAATTCGCACTGTTTTGTGCGCCGGGAAACCGGCAAGCGCAAGAAAAAAACACAATGATTTCAATAAATCGGCATCAGAAGCATGTTGTTTCGAATTTTCAAGGCCTGAGAGTGCCGATGATACCGTGAATCTCGGCCAGATGATGGTGGGCGATCTCGTTGGCGCGCTCGGCGCCGCGGTGAAGCACGCCGTCCACATAGCCGGGCTCCTTCATCAAGCGGTTCATCTCATCGCCGATCGGCCCCAGCACCGAAACCGCCAGTTCCGCCAATTCCGGCTTGAAGGCCGAGAACATCTGGCCCTCGAATTTTTCCAGCACCTGGTCCCGGCCCTGCCCGGCCAGGGTGGCATAGATGCCGATCAGGTTGGCGGCTTCGGGCCGGCCCGCCAGCCCTTGAGCCGTCCCCGGCAAGGGATCGGGATCGGTCCGCGCCTTGCGGATCTTGAGATGAATGGCATCGGCGTCATCGGTCATGTTGATGCGGGAATAATCGGACGCATCGGATTTGCTCATCTTCGCGGACCCGTCGCGCAGTGACATGACCCGGGTCGCCTCGCCCAGGATCTGGGGCTCGGGCAGGGGGAAATACTCGACCCCGAACTGGCGGTTGAAGGCGCCGGCGATGTCGCGGCAGAGTTCCAGATGCTGTTTCTGGTCCTCGCCCACCGGCACGTGGGTCGCCTTGTACAACAAGATGTCCGCCGCCATCAGCACCGGATAGGCATAGAGGCCGAGGGCGGCGTTGTCGCGCTTCTTGCCCGCCTTCTCCTTGAACTGGGTCATGCGGTTGAGCCAGCCGATCGGCGTCAGGCAGCTCAGCAGCCAGGCCAGCTCGGAATGGCCCGAGACCATGGATTGATTGAAGATGATGCAGCGTTCGGGATCAATGCCGGCGGCCAGGTAGGCGGCGGTGACCTCACGGGTGTTGGCGCGCAGCGTGTCCGGGTCCTGGGGCTGGGTCAGGGCATGAAGATCGACGATGCAGAAGATGCAGTCAAAGGATTCCTGCAGCTCCACCCAATTGCGGATGGCGCCGAGATAATTGCCTAGATGCAGATTGCCGGTGGGCTGCACGCCCGAGAAGATGCGATCCATCTACGGCCTCCCCCGCCGCGACGCGGAGTTATGGCCCACTCGCCCCCGGGCGGTCAAGGGGGGGGCAAGGGCGCTCAAGACTGTTTCTCTGTGCTTTTGGCAAACACAGTCTTGATCTCCTTGAGATCGGTTGCGCCGCTGAGATGCGCCGCCGCGCCATAGAGCACTAGCCCGCCTGCGACCAAGGCGGCCAAGGCGCCGATACGCGCCAGCTCGCCGCCGCCAAGCGGTGCCGCCAGGGCCGCCGCCGCCGCCGCCAGGGCCAAAGCCATCGCCGCCGCCGAAAGCGCGATGCGGGGTAAACGCCGCCGCAAGCGGCTGTCCAGGGCGAACCAGCCGCGGCGGTGGAGCCCCCAGGCGAGAAGCCCGGCATTCAACCAGGCCGACAACGCCGTCGCCAAGGCGATGCCGGCATGGGCCAGGGGGCCCATGAGGGCAAGATTGAGCACCACATTGACGACGACGCAAAGGATCGCGATCTTCACCGGGGACACCGTATCCTCATGGGCGAAGAACCCCGGCGCCAGCACCTTGATCAGCACATAGGCGGGCAGTCCGGTGGCATAGGCGCCAAGCGCCCAGGCCGTCGCCGTCACCTCCGCCGCCCCGAAAGCGCCACGGCCGAACAGCACCAGAATGATCGGCCATGCCATCACCATCATCGCCATCGCCGCCGGCACGGTCAGCAGAAGCGCGAATTCCAGCGCCCGGTTCTGGCTGTCCCGGGCGCCGGCGTCGTCACCGCTTTTGATCTGGCGCGACAGCACCGGCAACAGGGCGGTGCCGACGGCAATGCCGACGACACCCAGGGGCAGCTGGTTGATGCGGTCGGCGTAATAGAGATAGGAAATCGACCCGGACGGCAAAAGCGAGGCAATCACCACATCGACCAGCAGATTGATCTGCACCACCCCGGCGCCGACCACGCCCGGCCCCATCAACCGCAATAGCCGGCGCACCCGGGGAGTCAGCCGCGGTCGGGCGGGCACAAGGGACATGCCGGCGCCACGCAGCGCATAGGCCAGCAACCCGAACTGGGCGAGACCGGCGGTGGCGACACCCCAGGCCAGGGCGTGGCCCGGGGTTGCCATCACCGGCGCGAGACCGATCAAGGCGCCGATCAGAAACACGTTCAACAGGATCGGCGAGGCCGCGGCGGCGGCAAAACGATCGAGGGAATTCAACACCGCGCCCATCAACGACACCATGGAGATGAACAACAGATAGGGGAAGGTGATGCGGGTGAGCTCAACCGCGAGGGCGAATTTGTCCGCATCCTTGGCGAAGCCGGGGGCGAAGCCATACATCGCCCACGGCATGGTCAACTCGAACAGGATCAAAAGCACGGCCAGGGCCGCGACCAGGACGGCCAGGGCCTGTTCGGCGAATTGCCGCGCCGCCTCCCTGCCGTCGGTGGTGAGCAGGCCGGAAAACATCGGCACGAACGCGGCGTTGAAGGCGCCTTCGGCGAACAGGCGGCGGAAGAAGTTGGGCAGCTTGAAGGCCACGAAGAAGGCGTCCGCCACCGGTCCGGCGCCGACGATCGCCGCCAACAAGATATCGCGGGTGAAACCGAGGATGCGGCTTGCCATGGTGTAGCCGCCGATGATCGTGATCGTACGCACGAAGGCCATGGCGGCAACATGTAAAGGATTTGTGGTTGCGAGAAAAGCGCCGGGAAGATAGCCGGTCGAGTTTCCGGCGCGCCTATTCGGCGATGGCGATACGGCCTTTGGCGCCGGTCACCGCCGCGGGTTCGGTGTCCGGGTCCGCATCCGCGCCCTTGAGCGCCGCGGTCAGTACCTCGGCAATCTGGGCAAGTTTGTCTTCATGGGTGATTTTGAGTCCGAACAGGTCCTTGACATAGAACACATCGATGACGCTGACGCCGAAGGTCGAAACCTTGGCGGAAGAGATCTGCAGGTTGAGTTCCGTCAAGGCCCTGGTGACGTCATATAGAAACCCCAGACGGTCGGCGCCGTTGACCTCGATGACGCTGTGGCTGGCCGAGGCGTCGTTGTCGATCAGCACCTGTGGCGTCACGGCAAAGACCCGGGGACGGGCGGGCCCATCCTGGCGTTCGGCGAGTTCCTGGCCCAGCCGCAACCGGCCGGTCATGGCGTTTTCAATGATGCCTTTAAGTTTCTCGAGATTTTCGGTGCCACGGAAAGAGGCGCCCTGGGCATCCTGGATCGAAAAACTGTCCAGCGCCATGCCATTGACGAGGGTAAATATCCTGGCGTCGAGAATGTTGCCGCCGGCGACCGCGATGGCGCCGGCGATCAGCGAAAACAGCCCGGCCTGGTCGGCGGTATAGACCGTGACATCGGTGACCGAGCGGTAATCATCGACCCGGAAATCGATGGTCAGCGGGGCCGCCGCCTCTTCGGCCTTGGCGATGAGACGGGCATGATGGGCGTGGATCGCGGTGTCGAACGACAGCCAGTATGACGGATAGCCGCGGGCGATATGGGCATCCAAATCCTCGGGCTTCCAGTCCTTAAGTTCGCCGCGCAACGCGTCCTGGGCCGCGGCGACGCGCTGGTCGCGGCCCTCGGCCATCAAGCCGCCCGACATTAAATTTTCGGCAAGGTGATAGAGGTCGCGCAAAAGCGCCGCTTTCCAGCCATTCCATACCTTGGGGCCGACGGCACGGATATCGGCCACGGTGAGCAGCACCAACAGTCTCAGGCGCTCGGGCGATTGCACGATCTCGACGAAATCCCGCACCGTCTGGGGGTCGCCGATGTCGCGTTTGAACGCCATGTTGCTCATCGCCAGATGCATGCGCACCAGCCACGACGCGGTCTCGGTTTCCTCTTCGCTCAGCCCGAGACGCGGGCCCAGCCTCTGGGCAATTTCGGCGCCAATTTCGGAATGGTCGCCACCCCGGCCCTTGCCGATATCATGGAGCAACAGCGCCAGATAGAGCACCGGGCGTGATTGGATTTTGTTGATGATCTCGGTTGACAGCGGCAACTCTTCCTCGAGCTCGCCGCACTCGATGCGATGGAGGATGCCGAGGGCGAACAGGGTGTGCTCGTCGACGGTGTAGACATGATACATGTCGTGCTGCATCTGGGCGACGATGCGGCCGAACTCGGGGATGAAGCGGGCGAAGACGCCGGCCTCGTTCATGCGCCGGAGCATGAATTCGGAATCGTCTTTGGCCGCCAGCAGCTCCATGAAGGCCTGGTTGGCATCCGCGTTGTTGCGCAGATCGTCATCGATAAGCCCCAGATTGCGGGTGATCAGGCGCAGCGCCTGGGGATGGATGTCCAGGTCGTTGCGGTGGGCGACAAGAAACAGGCTGATAAGCTTGGTGGGGTCTTCGGTAAAGGTTTCGGCATCGGTCACGGTCACCCGGTCGCCTTCGGCCTCGAACCCCTCGACGGTGCGCTGGCGCAGGCCCAGGCGCGGCAGGAAGCGGCGCGGCTTGCGCCGGTGCTGGTCCTCGATGGCGGCGCAGAAAATGCGGGTGAGATCGCCGACTTCCTTGGCGTAGAGGAAATAGTGCTTCATGAAACGCTCGGCGGCGCTGGCGCCGACATGATCGGTGTAGCCCATCAGTTGGCTGACCTCGGCCTGCATATTGAAACTCAGCCGTTCCTCGGCGCGGTCGGCCAAGTGGTGAAGGTGGCAGCGCACCGTTGACAGGAAGTTGCGGGCCTTGGCGAAACGGTCGGCCTCCTTGGACGACAGCACGCCAAGCTTGACCATCTCGCTGACCTTGTTGACCCGGTAGACATATTTGGCGATCCAGAACAGGGTGTGGAGGTCGCGCAGGCCGCCCTTGCCTTCCTTTACATTGGGCTCCAACAGATAGCGGGAATCACCCATGCGGTGGTGACGCTCGTCACGTTCGGTCAGCTTGGCCTCGACGAACTTGATCTCGCTCCCGGCCATGACCTGGCGGGTGAAACGCTGGCGCAACTCGGTGAACTGATCGGTATCGCCACAGATCCTGCGGGCTTCGAGCATCGAGGTCTCGATGGTGATATCGCTTTTGGCAAGACGGATACAGTCATTGATCGACCGGGTGGCGTGGCCGACCTTGAGGCCCAGATCCCATAACAGATACAGCATATATTCGATCACCTGTTCGGTATGGGGCGTCTTCTTGTAGGGCAGCAGGAACAGCAGATCGATATCGGAATGGGGCGCGAGTTCGCCACGGCCATAGCCGCCGACGGCGACGATACTGACCAACTCGCCGGTGGTGGGGTTGGGCCGGGGATAGACCTTTGCCCCGATGAAATCGAAAATCTGGCCGACCAGTTGGTCGATGAGTGCGCAATAGGCGGCCATGACCTCGGTGGCCGACACGCCATCGCGGAATTGGCCCTGGACCCGCCCACGGCCCTGATCGAGGAAATCCCGCAGGCATTCGAGCACCTTGGCGCGCAATTGCTCGGAATTGAGATTTCCGTCAGCCAGCTTGTTGATGCGCGCCGCCAGCTTGTCTGCGCCGGCAGCGGCGGCCTTGGTCTTGGCCTTGGTCTTGGCCTTGGCCTTGGCCTTGGTCTGGGTCTGGGTCTGGGCCTCGGTCATGGCTAGAAAATGATGCCTTGCCCCCGGGGTTACAAGTTGGCTGAATTGAATGTCGATTTAGTATGGCACAGAACCGCCGCAATCGCCGAAAATGCTGATCTGAGGCCCCGCCACCACGGCCCCACTGCGGCCCCACTGCGGCC